>MHFD01000064.1:4340-10009 GCA_001804045.1 Omnitrophica bacterium RBG_13_46_9 | reverse complement strand
AAGTCGTGCGCTTCTCAGGAGATTCATCCCGGCATAATATAACGCCCCTCCCAAAGTGTTTGCGCAGAACGAACCCGAAAAAAGCAAATTCTTATCACGCCTGTCAAGCTTTTTGAGTAATCTCAATTCGGGGAAAAGCGTCATTTTCGAGCGCCTGGCGTGTTTCATCGGATGTATTGTCTTTATATATACATATCGAAACGCGATAAGCCATAATGAAGCGAAAACCGCTATGCCTAACATATATTGTGCCGAATACAAAAGACGGATTCCTATGCCGGCATTCTCCGGAGTAACGCTTTCCATGATGAGCTTACCCAATACCTGGCCCAATGACATAAGAATAGCGGATAAGAAAGCGTAGCCCGAACCTTTTACGAGCCCCGGAACCCACTCTTTTCCCGATTTGGATTTTTTATATTCCTGGCCTACGGCTTTGATTCCTTTGTGTAGATCGCCCTCTTGAAGTAAAAATTTTACCGCCACTTCAGCTATAAAGACCACCGTATTCGTGAAAGCCAGATATCTAAGGACATTTTTCAGGTAGGGATTGTAACCGATGACATTGAGAAATAAGAGCGTTATAGCGGTGATAAGAATATTGGCGGCAATACCTGAAAGATAAAATCCCATGCCCGGAGGCCCCCTCTTTTGTTCGGCTTTCGGGGTAACGTCACTCAATAAGCGTACCCTTTCCAGCTCAATTCCATCAGCTTTCGCATACAGGTAATGCGCCAGCTCGTGAGGAAATATCGCGCCCGCGAAGAGGATCCTGAATACCCAGTTGATAGGTGCATATTCGCTTCCTTCCGGCGCGATATTGGCTATGAACGCTTGAGCCGTATCCGCACTAATGCACCTTCTTATCTCTTTGAATCTATCGTATAAACTGGCTACCTGTTTGCGATAACCGGGACTAAGGCGCTTATCGTGATTGGCGCAAAACAACTTGAAATCGGCGCACGCCTCATTGAATCTCTCTTCCGCTTCTTTTAAAAATTCCTCTTCGAGCTCGGCTTCCAATACCAGTTCCTCTAAAATATCCAGAAGCTTATCTGCAAATAAAAGGAACTGCTCATTCCCTTCCCGGGAATCGGTAAGCATAAATTTCGCCAGACGATTAATTTTCGTCTCCGGCGTTTCCGTATCCGCCTCTGTCGGGCTTGCGTCCGCCTGGATAGCCGCCTCATCCCCTTGTTCAAATAACTCTGAAATAATATAATTGGCCCTTTCCCATACCTCAGTGTCGCCTGTGCCGATATGAGCTACAAAATCGGTCAGATATCGTGAAACGTCAGGATGTCTGATCCTGCCCAAACAGTCCAGAATAGCAAAACGCAATTTTCGCTCACTTGCGGCGGTCCCGAATAATAGTGAGCACAGAGGACGAATCAGTCGCGATCCTAGCCCTTTTCCTATAGCTTCATCTATTTTCGGCGCGATGATAACCCATTTATCGCGCCTTTCTGTTTCACGGCCGAATAAAGACCTGATATCTTCTATTCCTTCACAGACTTCCTTCAACAATCCTTCGTCTGATTGAGTCTTATCGACAACGGCTTCTGCCCTTTTCGGCTCTAAGGATCTGATCATCCCATCCAATTCTTCCTGCCCGAATTTTCCTTCTGTTGAACAATAACACGCCGCTAATCCTGCCAGCGACCTTCCGTAAAAAGCTTTAATATGTTTCCGGAAATCATAAGGGATCAGTTCCGTAATCTCCTTACCCAGTTCATACGCAAGTATTTCGAGAAGCCTCCATCTCTCGAAGCTGGAGTATACCCCGTTCCAGTACGGCTTTCTATTATTTTTGAAACAGTCCAGGACGTACGCTACGTCTAACGAAGGTATCCCTGCCGCTTTCTTAATAGCCAAAAAAGCCTCTTCCTGACTCTTGCCTTCTTTCATCCGCCTCTTAAGCATGTCTCTGAGAGACCGGCCTTCCAATCCTTTCTCTAAATGTTTTGTTGTGAGCGCAGCAGCCGGTACTTTATATTCCTTTCCGAGCATGGTCAGCAATTCATACATCACATAATCAGGGACATGCCGCCATTGAATATACTTGCCCTTCCGGATATCTTTCAAAATCCCGTTCAATGTATACCTTTTTACCCCTATGCCTACCCGTATCCTCATGATATCGATGATGTATTCGTCTTTAAGACCTTTAAATATTGCCTGATAATATTCATAGAGTCCTATTAAGGTCCGTCCTCCAAATTTCTTTATACTTCTTATCCTTTCTTTCATGCCGCTTGAGCCTGTAAACCAACTGCTCTCCAGCTCCGTAATATCCTCACCCAATCCTTCCGCAAGGTCATAAAGTAATCTCATCTGCACATCGGGGTGTACCCATTTCCATATTATCCGTTTTCGGTTCTTAAGCCTTTCGATTACCTCTTCATAGCTCAAACCGCCCTCTACAAGCCCCACAAGGACATTCTCTCTTATGTAACCAACTACGAAACCCCGTTTCTCTTCCGCGCCTTCCGCCTTTGCCTTTTCCCTGTAGTATTCATATAGGCTACGCAAGGTGTTTCCGCTTAAGAATCGCAACGGTTCATAAAAAAGGCCGCTTCCAAAAGGCACCTCTTCCATCGCCTGTATTATCAATTCTCTTTGTATATTCGTATCGACAAGATTCCAATCTATTTTTTCCTTGCGCGATAGGAGCCCTACGACCTTTCTATACTCTTCTGAATCCCGCATACCGGTCGTTTCCCCGCCTTTCTTCGCTTCCTTAATGATCTCCTTCACGATCGGGTCTTTAAAATCACTCTCATCGAAACCGTTGCAAATCCGGATCAATTCTTCGTCTTTATCCATATCTGTCTTAAAGGCCGGTATGTCAAATATCCCGTAATACTTATTGCTTATAAATTCGCGTAAACTTGCCAGGCTTATAACATACTCCGGCAGGGATTGCAGTATTCCCCGGACAGCCGCCTCCCTCTGGTGTGGCCCCATCCCGCCGCTTTCCCAGGCCGGTTTTGATTCCCTTATATATCTCGTGCGGAAATATATCTTATTAAAGCCTTCGAGGTCAGCCGGCTCCTCATCGAGAACGGCAAAATCGCCAAGCATCGTCTCCCTTAACCCATTCTCATACTCATCGCTTAGACTTTCTCCTTTTTTGTACCGTCGCCTCAACTCCTCATCCGGTATCCAGATTTGGCCTTTCTTGCCTTCCGGCCCCATCTTGAAAAAGGCGCGATCTTTCTCATCCGGCTCAACAGGAGAAAAGCCGCCGAATCTACCTGCCATATATATCAATACCGGGTTTGCGCAGGCCGCGTGCAGCCTTTTAATAAACGGATAACGGGATAGAAATTCCTCGAATAGCGCCTTCCCTAACCCCTTATTTCTGTATTCGGGCTCTACCAATATGCCTTGCAGGCCCCCTTCGTCACCTTTTTGGATACTCGCATAACGCGGATATCCTGCTGCGTAAATAAACGCTATTCTATTGTTTCTTTCGTCGCGCAGATACAGCTGATAGTAATAATCGTCATGTTCCGTGACATCAATATAGAATGTTCTGCCGCCAAACTGCATAGTATCTTTTTTCTCCTTCGCCATATCGGGCGGGGATGGCTTAGGTGGTTTATGGTCTTTTTCTTCCGAATCGGACCCGGTTTTTCTTTCCGGATATTCATCATGTCCGCCCCAGCGAATTGTAATTTTAAGCTGGTCCGTTAAAACAAGATATATGACAAACGCTGTTGCAAGAAGGGTACTTACAGTCAGAAACACCCAATTCGCCTTTATCTCTTCCCAGAATAGCGCGATAAGCAACCCGGCTAAAGCCGCCATCCCGCCCAGAATGAGCGCTAAGTCCAGCTTTGTCATTCCTTTTTTGAAGAAGCGACTTTCTCCTATTGCGCTATCGTCTTTTTTTGTCGCTTCCCTATCCGCCTGTCTGTCCTTCTTTAACAGCATATTTTTTACAATCCCCACGATCCTTCTGAAGCAATTGTTTGACAAAAGCGATGCCCTGACAGGCGGTTCTTCAGGCGTATCTCTCCATGTACTGATCTTCGGTTTTGATATTTGGGCCCTTTCGGATGTGGCATGCTCTATGACTACGCCATCTACGGTCAATAACAAAGCGCCAAGCCCCTTAGACCCGCGGTCAGACTCTTTATGAGAGTCCCGCAGAACTTCTATTCCCTGCTCCTTAAAACCGGAACAAATGAGTTCTATCTCATCTCTGTCTCCCGCGGTAAATGCGCATTCGATGGTGTCTATGCCTGACTTCTTTAAAACGCCTGCTACATATTCTATATAGTTCTTTCTCCAATTAAATGCGGGGGGCGCGTGGAACAAGCCGTATATATAAGAATTATCTCTTTTCCTTCCCCTGAAAGCACACCCTATACATGTCCCGCACTCTGAGGCATATATCACATCATCCGGTCCCAGGTCTTCGGTGACAACCATATTATCTGCATCTACCCATATGAACATGCCGTCACCGGATTTTCCCAAACGTTCGAAAGATCGCTCGGCTGATATGGGATCTGTGTCATTAAAATTGTAAAACCTGAACCTGCGGTTGGCTTCTTCGATTACGGATTTATCTAAAAGGCCACCGAATGGGCTGTGCGTATCCGGCCAGCTCGAGCGCCACCGTCTATGCAGAGATTCTAAACGCTCATACGGAGTATTTCCCTGGGAGCGTTTTCCATTCTCTGGAGCTTGCTCTTTGCCCGTCTTATCGAATACCGATATCATGGTAAAGAACACAAAGGCGACGACATTGACGAAGACTACGCGCACGTCGCTTCCCAGAAAATAGAAACCGAAGAGGTGCGCGGTCACCCAGAGAGGGATGGCGCGTATGAAACGCGAATAGACCTCATTCTGCCAGTTGATATTCGAAGGAGGACGTCCTTCAAAACAGGTGATCATCATGATATAGATGGGAAAGAAGATCCACGGCGACCAGAAGAACTGGTCGATGACGACTTTAAGGAGCGGCCACGCTCCGACCGCAGGGACGGTACTGTCCAATATATTGAAGTATCCCCGAATGGCGAGACCGAAGAACGCGAACATGGCCGTCTTATATGTCAGGCGCCAATATCGAAGAGAGCGCGAAGCATCATCCTTGACAAGATACTGCGAGAGGAGTTCCGTGAAAAATCCCATGACAAAAGCTGTCATCACAAGCGAAGTTATCCACGGATGAGACGCACCTACTCTCACGGACCATACAAGCAACGCCGTGATCGCGGAAGCACCGGCAATGAAATATGGCGCTACCTTTACATATCTTGTCCAATCGGTTTTTTCACTCTTCGCGCGCATGATGTTTCCGTATGTCGCGCAAACATTTTTATATGCCCCCACGATGATTTCCCATTCGTCTTTCATGAATTTCGCAAGCTTTGTCCATATGAAGCGTATTGGATTATAGGTAATGGCCGGCTTAACTCCTGAGGTATCTTCAGGCCACGGCACCAACTTTGTCAGCGCAAGAATAAAAAGTCCGGCTGCGGTCACTAACCCTGCCGCCGCAGATGGACCGGTCAAAGTCAGGAATAGATAGAGAATCAAATAGAGGCCCGCGGCGGTAAGAACAATCTTTATAAAAGGGTGCTGTCTTTCTTTATTCTTTTCTTCAACACGGCTTTGCGGGGTTTCTCTTGATTGCGTTCCACGTTCGG
>MHFD01000064.1:4039-4332 GCA_001804045.1 Omnitrophica bacterium RBG_13_46_9 | reverse complement strand
GATTTCTCTCTTTTTGATTCCACATTCCTGTTTATCGCATTTAATATCAATAGAGCCAACGGCACGCCAAGCGCGACAAGCCAGGCGGCCGAGGGATGATGCGGCTGCTCTATAACTGGATAGCTCGGAGCGGGCATCGGATAGTTCGTTTGTGGTGACGATATGGCCTGCGCTATCGCGGTTGATACCCTGCCAATGAGAATAACCGCCGGTATTACAAGCCAGCTGTACCATCTCATACCCTCGAACATAAAGTGCCGACGTAACTGTTTCAGTCGCGGGTCCTTATCTGA
>MHFD01000064.1:2827-4023 GCA_001804045.1 Omnitrophica bacterium RBG_13_46_9 | reverse complement strand
GCCGGCATAGAGCCAAGGCCGCCCTCTTCGTGTATGGTGTTATGACGGCTTTCTTTGCCTACAATAGCCGTTTCATTTTCTATGCCTTCCTGCAATATATTAAATCCGGTTGACTTAAGCGCCGCGACCAGACGGTCGTGATAAATCGAAGTTATATCCATGTCATGCTTTTTGCGTAACAACATATATTTTCTGAAATCCATGTCATTTACATCGCCTAATTTATGTCTTATACTTGCCAGCGCATATGGCCTCATGACCTCTCTGAACGTGGCCTTATCGGGGAAAAAGGCGTCGATAGCCGGGCAATAGACTATGCCTTTTTCCTTCAATAATTCATAAAATACTTTGCTGTCCGCGCGAACGGTCTGGAAAAGGATCATCTTTCCGCCCGGCTTAAGCGCTTTGTAACTTTCCTCTGCGGCTCTTGCCAGGTCTTCAAATGTATCATAACTGTCGCTTGCGATAATCGCATCCGCATCCTTTACACGCGCCGATAATTCGTATACGCCTGCCTCAATCATATCCCTGCACAGGCCTTTTTCCATGATCCGTTTCAGGAAATTCGGGTTTATGTCAAATGGTATATATCTCCCTCCTTCGGTCCATTTTCTATCGATGATCTCCGCCAGCCACCCCTCACCCGCTCCGACGTCTATAATTGTCCTATCTGAATCGCCCAGGTATCTATTTAAAATACGGTTTACGATCATAGATAACACAACCCGAACAGCCGCCCTTGCTTTGCCGATTTTGAATTCCTCCCTATCGCGTGTCCATCTGTTTTCATCAAAAACCCTGCGAATGTTTTCATCGCTTATGCTTTCGTCAATCATTACATTAAGCGTAATAAGCTCAATGTCCCTTCGTAAGCAGTTAATTATAGTTTGAATATTCTTTCGGCCGAGGCTGAATCGGGAGAGAATATCTTCGATTTGTCTCACTTTTGACGCTCTGGATATCTCTTCATCTTCTTCTGTGGCTATCATGATTATACGTTCAATCTCTTCATTTGATATCTTGCGTATAACACCTTGTGGGATGTCCGTATTCCTTATCAGGTGTTCTCTCACTTCATCGGCGAACCCGGCTTTCCTGGAGGCATCATCTCCCTTCGGCGTGATAGTCGCGTATCGCACATATCCGGGCCTTCCTGTATAGCCGTTCCAGGCATCTACGAAGCGATTGACAGCCAT
>MHFD01000064.1:0-2818 GCA_001804045.1 Omnitrophica bacterium RBG_13_46_9 | reverse complement strand
CATGCTTGCAAAAATGAAGACGGGGGACTGAGGCGCATATATAAGATAGATTCCGGCTAAGAGCATACCAGAGGCAAGAACAATAATAGGGGCGGTAAATATGATGGTTTTTTCTTTAAAGGTAAGTGACTTATATACGGCATGGTAAAACTTAAGCTTATTCAGTATGCCCTTCGTTCCCTCCGGTGGGGCCCTCTCGTTCAGGATATGGAGCGCTATGTACGCTAAACCAAAAACTATAAGCAACGTCACATAGGCGATGATATTTAATACCGGCATGCCGGAATTGTATCTTTCTAATAGCGCATATATGACATAGGGTATGCCCAATTTCACCAGTTCTTCAAAGACCGGCGCATGGACGGACGGTGAATATTCGATGCCATAGTTCCTTTGCAAGAATCTGCCGAGCGAACCGGGCCGCTTTCCGGGTTTGAACATGAGCGCAGCCTGATACTTTGCCTGATCGTCGGGGCCTATATTTTCGCGCAACTTTACAAGCTCATTTAC
This sequence comes from Omnitrophica bacterium RBG_13_46_9, assembly GCA_001804045.1. Taxonomy (GTDB): domain Bacteria; phylum Omnitrophota; class Gorgyraeia; order JABMRN01; family RBG-13-46-9; genus RBG-13-46-9. The sequence goes on along the minus strand of MHFD01000064.1, from coordinate 2,308 downwards.
AACGTTTCCCTTCGCCCGTTCCACACTGCTGTCGTCACCCCGCGCCTTGGCACGCATCATTTCCACAATCGCAGTATTTAAACGGCTGTATTTCTTGGGTAATCCGCCTGCGATTTCAGTAATACACTTTTCGTCTTCACCGGAAATTGCTACCGATCCGCCGGTTTTTGGCCTTTTTCCAGACTCCCTCGCCTCTGCCAGGATGGTATTGATTTTTCCGACAAGCGCTTCCTGTTCCGTCCGTATTGACTGCCTCTGTTCTCCATCGAGACGCCTCCAGACCTCGCCCGGAATGTTGTTTACTCTGTCTATTAAGGTCTTGAGATCTGCCGGAGATAATTCCGTGGATATCCTGCCTTCGCATTCCGCAAGATGCAACAAAACCTGTTCTTCGGCATCTACGCTTGCCTCCCTTGTTTCGACCGGCCTTGTCGCTTCTCTCTCTCGTATCGCCTCATCTAATGCTTTTCGTTTTGCAGCTACGGCGTCATCCAATTTACTTCTCATATCTCTATCGAACCTAGCCGCGACCTCTACGCTTGTATCCAGCCTGCCTAAAAGGTCATATCCCTCCTTCGCCAGTCCCTCCGGCGTCGCGCCAGTCTCCAACATGCCGCGCCGGCCCGTGACCTCCCAATTGAGTACCGTAGTGAGTCGAATTTCTAACGACCCCTTGATTTCGCTGATTATCGCCTGCTGTTCTTGTGCTCTTACATAGTTACGTAGCGCCGTGTCCGCCCATGCGAGCACTTCACCTATCAAAGCCTCCATCCTATTCCGCGCTTCCTCTGAAGGTATGCCCTGGACCTCATCTTTCAGTCTTGCGATATTCTCTTTAAATTCACCGGTCTTTTCCGGATCGAACTGGCTCTTCGCGACATCCACTATGTCGGTTAGCCTCTGCTCGCTCGCATCTACGTTTTTCCTTATCGCTCTGTACGCATCTATCATACGTTGCAACACTACCCTGTATATACGATTCAGCCTCTTCTGCTCGTCCGGAATGATGACCTGATTTATGGCCTGCTTGATTGCCCTCAACCTGTCCCTGAGAACCCTTGTATCTTCAAGAGTCTTTGCTTCTGAAATCTCTCTATCCACGACATCCAGGTTTTCGGGGATCTCCTTGACGTTCTCCATCGCTTTTTTATTTGCCTTTTTGTCGATGGAAGCCCTTAAAGTCCGGCAGGCACTTCTTAATTCTTCCCGCGCTTCCCTTGACCGGACATTACTAATAGCGTTCTCCTGAGCACCAACTTTTACCTTAAGCGCGATTATCTCTCTTGGCACTTCGAGTGTCTCAAGCTCTTTTCCAATCCCGCCAAGACAGCCATCTATCTCCGATTTTCGTTCAGCGATGACTTTTGCGCGCGCTTCCCGTTGTGACCGTATCGCCTCCGCGACCTCTTCCGCTTTACTTGTCAGTTTTTCATCGTAATCTTTCCGATCAACTTTCTCTATGTTCTTTTTCTGTTTTTCCAGCTTTTCCTCGTAATCACGCAAATCCTCTATGTCCATTCCGTTGTCCCGTATATCGTTCTTAATTCCTTCGAGAGCCTTGTCTATTGTCCCGATAAAGTCTTTTTGCCGTCGTGCCTGTTCTATGCGCATCCGCAGGGAATGGGTATCTGTTGAAGTACCTCCATAACGAGTGGCCTCCTCCACGTTCGCGCTGGCCCCATTAAAGTCCTCCTCATCAAGACGCTCTTCAGCAGCTTTAAGCAGTTCCTGGCGTTTCCTGTCTCTCTCCCGTATTTTTTCGACCGCTACGCCCAATCGTTTCCATGCTTCAAATGCCGCGCTGTCGCTTTCTGTCTTTTCGCGCATTATTGGTTCCGTTGCTTCCGCGCCATCGCCGCAGAAATAGGCACCCAGTTCACGATGCGCCTTTTGCATTTCTTCAAGGTCATCTCCCTTGGTCGCTCTTTCCGCGTTCCGCACCAGTCTGTTTCTGGTCACCATCTGCGCAATACGCCCCTTTTCCGCTATGAGCAGAAGATCGTCCGGACTGCGTTTGAGCGCCTTATTGAGTTTCTTGAGCGCGCTCGCATATTTGCCTCTGTTCTCAAGATCCCGTACTTTCTTCAACACGCTTTCTTTCGCTTTTGCCTCGCGAAGCTTGGGAAGCACGGTATCGTCTTCGAGATTCCTGAGTTTTTTTACAATCCCGTCCTTCATCTTTTCGGTTACCAGGTTCACAAAGTTGCTGCTCACATCTCCTTCCTGCGCCCCCGCGCTGATGACGCCGAGAAGCATGCTTAAGTCAGTAAATGCGCAGGCGACGACCGCCTTCGCCCTTCCTTCCTCC
>MHFD01000063.1:53961-54082 GCA_001804045.1 Omnitrophica bacterium RBG_13_46_9 | reverse complement strand
GATATAGATATGGCCAGGATAAGAAAAGGGCGGAATGTGCCGCTTTTGGCCATTTTGGCCGGGAGAGAAAGAATAAAGGAGATGCTTACTCCGGCTGATATCGAAAGAGAAATCGATTTTG
>MHFD01000063.1:52233-53909 GCA_001804045.1 Omnitrophica bacterium RBG_13_46_9 | reverse complement strand
CTCAAGACATGCTTTTAAGAAAATATGTTATCTGGATGACCTGCGCTCGGAACGCGGATTTCCCATTTCCCAGACAGGCACTTTTTACAAGATATGTCAGGCAAGGCTTTTTGCCGAAAATGACTATAAAGCGGTCATAAGACTCTTAGAAACACTTAAAGATATGCCTCATGGGCGGGAGGCATTGAAGACCGGGCAGTTCCTTGAGGTCTATTTTGTCGCCAGGATGCTAGAACCGGACAGCGTAAAAAGGGCCTCTCAAGCCGGGGAGAACTTTTTCACGTTCTATGCCAAAGAAATTTTAGGCAAAAAGACCGACATGATGCCTCAAATAGGCGGGTCTTTTGAAGAACAGGTGGAATTGGCTCATATGGTGACACAGAGCGCTTTTGATTTTGTCCATTACTATAAATTAAGAACAGGCGAAGAAGAAAAAGCGTTGCCTGTGGTGGAGAACATCCTTGGATATTTTACGAGAGAGCACGATTTGATACTTTCCGATAACAGGTTTAAACAGCATTTAAAAGAAGGAATGACGCGTTTTTCAGCCCTCAAATATGAAACAGAAGAGACGATCAGAAGACGCGGTGAGGTAGCCCGGGAAGATGCGCGGCCTGTATCAGAAAAGCTCAAAGGAAAAGAGCATAAGGACATTGGGCGGGTGGAGATAGGCCTTGAGAAACTGCTGAACAAAATAGCGCAAGAGGACTATGTCCCAAGACGCCTCCTGCGTCAACTAAAATCGGTTAAAGCCGAACCGGATTCGGACTTTATACTTCCCGTGCAATTTTTCTTTGACATGAGCCTGTATATGCCGAATGATTATGTCGCTGTTACCTGCGGTGTTCCAGAATTTACCGATGAAATGACCGAGCCGGATGTGCGGATCTATCTGGCAGTGTTTTCGCTTCGCAGAGGCAAAGACGGCAAGTTTCCGATAGTAGCCGTATATACGAAAGATGAATCTTTAGACCGTCAACACGTCATAAGGCAATATGCAAGCGCGGACATATTTCCCGAAAGGAGACAGGAAGACCGTGGAGCGATCGATAGATATAAGGAACACGAACTATATGATAGAAACGTAATAAAATGGGCGCACGATAATGAAAAGACACGGGATGACGTGGAAATATTTGAGGCATCCGATCTTGAGATCCCCTATGCCGACATCATACAAGGCGTAATTGATAGCGCAGGATTGGAGCTTGATCCTGATGATCTGCATCTTCTGAAAAGACGGCTGTGTTACATAATACCCATAACACCCATCATACGGGAAAGGCTTAACGAGAACATGGTGACAATGCGCCTTAAGGACGGAAGAGCTGTAAAGGTCGTGGCCCTTTGTCACACGAGCAGTTCCGCGGTGCATATGTTATTGGAAAAAGAGGATGTGGAAACATTAAAACAAAGACGCGCTCTTGGTTCAGGGGCTACTGACGTGGACGTAGCAGCCGTCCTTGAAAAGATAAAAGAAAATCTTACTCATGAAGTAGGAGTGATGCTTGGGTTGCCGGCATCTATCCTTGCATCCGACGGAAAGCTTGTAAATGAAATAGACATGGGCTCGGGTCCCTTGTTTAAGAAAGTCTCTGTCAGAGACCTGGATGTGATACTGGCTGAAGAGGAAGGTGAAGTTTCCGAGAGGGATTACGCTTTGAACAAAGGATGGG
>MHFD01000063.1:48715-52186 GCA_001804045.1 Omnitrophica bacterium RBG_13_46_9 | reverse complement strand
ATAGAAGGATCGAGCCCGTTTACGAATCGTTCGCAGGAGGCGCTTAACGAGATTCTCAAATTGACAGACGCCCTTGACAAGCATGAGGTTCCGCAGGGTTTTTCACTGTATACCACTTACCGCATCTGTTATGCGAAACTCTACCGGCAGCGCGACTACAAATCCGTTATCGATTTCTTTACGTCAGTGCGGAGCAGGGAATACGGGGAAGAAGTGCTCGGCGACACGGATTTCGTCTCGCTCTATTACCTGGCACGGATGCTTGAGCCGGGAAGCGCATTGGAAGCTGCCCGCAAATCGAAGAATTTCTTTGTCCATTTCGCACACGCGATATTCGGAGAGAAGATACCGGCATATTTTACGGCCCGTACGGGCGATTCTTTGGAGTCGGAAACACAGAATAATCTGGCGGTGCGGGTGATAGCGGACGTCTTTGGATTTGTCCAGCACTGCAGGGCCGACGGGAATTATAATGAATCGGAAGCCATACTGGATAATATCATAGGCTATCTCGAGGCAGAACAGAGCGAGCTTCCGAATGCCAGCCTCTGGCAGAATATCCAGGGTGTCACAGAGACTCTGAAAGATCTCATGGACGAGATCCAGGGTGAACGGGCGGGAAGAGGAGCTGCTTCGACAGGCTTATTGACAATTACCGCACCCGCAGTTCCCGATGGCACGACGCTTGAGCGGGAGATAGGAAGCATATGGGAGGAACTCGGTGAAAAAACCAGAGACCACCTGAACCTGGAGACACAAGTCGGCTTTGCGAAAATATTCGTTGTGGCAAGGCCTTTCGAGCGGCCCGAAATTTTACTCAATACAGAAACATACCGAAGAATCTGCACGGCGATGCTCTTTGGGCCATGCTACTATAGAGGTGTAATCAGGTTCTTTCAGGATATAGTGCCCGGGTGTTCTTCCGCACAAAGAGAGGAGATTCTCAGAGATAAAGATTTCTTGCGGCTCTATTTCGCTGCCCGGATTATGGATGGCGAGAGCGTGAAAACCGTCCACGCGCGTGGAATGTCACTATTCGACTTTTACGCTGAAGAACTCGCAGACCGTTTCTCCGGCGAATTCGACGCCCCCACAATCCGCGGCACGTCAGAGAAGGACTATCTCGAATTCAAAGCAGCGGTCATCGAAGACGTAGTCACCACTATCGCTTCGTTGCACAGGAGGGAGTACTATGAGCCCGCTAGTCGAATTCACAATAGTTGCGCCATTGCTCTGCGGAATGAACGCCATTTCCTCTCGGCCGGGCTTGAGGCAAGCATGATAGAGCGATTTCAGCTTGTCCTTGTTCACCTTAGGGACGTTATGATACCTAAATACGGGATGGAAGAGCCGGCGGGCATAGAGGTCGTTACCGGACCTGCCCTGCCCATGGCAGCTATTGAAACAACGGATGCCAAGCAGCGGGAACGTGAAACACCGGAAAGCATAACAGCGCAAATTGACGAAGCATGGGAATCGGCAGGAGACCATATTGCAATGCCGTTTTCTACGCAGGCGCAACTTGCCTTTTCGGCCATCAGGCGCCATGCGTCAAAACTGGCGCGGCAGAGAGTAGGTCTCAAGAAAGAGACATATTATAAAATCCTGGCAGCCCAGCTTTTCGGCGCCTTAAATCATCAGGGTGTCATCGATTTCTTTGAAAAGGCGCTCCCTGCCTCAAGAAGACTCCACAGAGAAGTCCTTGCTGATGATGAATTCATCGGTCTTTATTTTAGTGCGAGGATGCTCGACACCGAAAGCATCCGGCGGGCATGCGGTTCGAAAGAGTCGTTTTTCACGTTATACGGCAAAAGGCTTTCCGGCCCACTCGTCCATGTCGGAAGACTACTTAAAAGATATTCGCATTTTCCCAATCCCAAAGCCGCTGTTGTGGGAAACGTTCTGGGCTTTGCTTCATACATAGCAGACGCAAGGGACTATACCCTGGCGCTTGAACTTCTCGACAGCAACGAGTCTCTTCTTCTCCACGAAATCCAGGTGGCCGTATCCCAGGATGAGGCAACGGCGTTCGGCGAGCTCTTGGATGAGACAAGGAGAATACGTGCGTTAGTCGAACGACGGATCCACGATGAACCGGAAGGCGCAGCCGCCCAGCAGGGCGGGGCCGAAAGCGTTAACGCCGCAGACAGGGATATCAACGCGATGGTCGACCTGGAGCGCCTTTACACAGAAAGTGAACGGCGGACTTCGGACTATTTTTCTTATAGGGCCCTGTATGAAGACGTCGTAAGAGCGATCAGGGAAGTCTCGGAAGAGATTGCCAAGAAGTTCCAGGCTGACGCGATCCTGACCGATGAGATAGGCGTCATACCCAGACGTGATGGAGATGAAGGGTACACGCTCGCCGTGCGCGTCAATCCGACAGCGCATACGAGAAAAATCGGTATCTATCAGTCATTCATCGAAGGGATATATACTCGACTCGGCCGGTTCATAACCGGCGAAGGCCGGACGGCGGAGCAGAGAGCGTTCATACAAGCGCTCATCCGCGGAGCCGTATATCATGAGCTTGGCCACGGGTTTGAAGGATATACAGGAATGGACCTGTATACGCTTGTGAGTGATAACGGAATACGGCAGGAATTTGTCGAGCTCCTAAGTCTCTTCGGTCCGGACGGCAAGGAGATAGACAGATGGAAGGTCGCGGAAGCCATAGCTGATACCGCTATCGGCGGCCCCGGAAATGCCCAGCATACGGAGAATAAAGGAGCGTATCTTTTCTACAAATTCGTGAGCAACCAACCTACAAGCTTTATTACCCAGGAAGGGCGTGTCGACGAAGAGGCGATAAGGGACTTTATCGAGAGCTATTACGGGGAAAATACGCACCTGGCGAAGTGCCTCGCCCCCGGAGATGTCGAAAGAGTCGCAACACAGGTTCTCTACTATTTCGGTGTTTTCTTCGGCGAGGGGACACGATGGCGCCAGATGCACGCGCAGGCCACTGGGACAGGTACGGTGGGTACGGCATCCGGTACGCAAACCGTGCGGGGGTCACATGCCGAAGAGATACGTCTGCTCCTTCAGACAGCGACATCGAAAGGAGCGGACAAGAAAATACGGGCAGATGCCAGGACGCGCCTTGCCGAGTATGGTCAGGAAGCGCTCGAGATCGTCCAGGCGGCGCGAAAGCCCGCCTCGAGAACGGAAGATACAATGCTGGCATTGACGGAGCAGACAATCCGCACCCGCATGCAGCACCAGGTCAAGACTACCGATGCGAGAACAGAGGTGCTTACCGCGATTGCACGGAGTATCGACGGGGCGGGTCTTACATGGCTTGCAGCACTGATGCGGAGATACTCATCACCCCAGGGAAGCGGCAAACAGTGGAAAAGAGCTCCTCATCACGAGAAGACGGACAGGAGGCTTGCCCAACTCGCCGGTATCATAGATGTAAACGGCGTATCGCACGCTATCCCGGAAGACCTCCCCGCTCACAACGATATA
>MHFD01000063.1:45195-48671 GCA_001804045.1 Omnitrophica bacterium RBG_13_46_9 | reverse complement strand
TGCCGCAGCTGGGCGGCAGGGCGGGTATGAAATATCACCGTACAGGATTCCCGCTGCACAAGCGGACAAAATCATTCAGGACATGGCGCGTTCGTTTACGTCGGTTGAGATGAGATGGCTCTTGAGGAGCATGAAATTTTATGGAAATAACGAGAAATGGCGGGAAAGGGCAACAGGGCAGAAGAATGACAAGCGGATATTACATCTAGGCGCTCTCCTGGCACGAAACGGTATACCAAATGAGATTCCGGATGGACTTCCGTTCGGTTGCGGCATAGAAGGACTTTTGCAGAGAGCGCATGATTTGAGAAACCATAGGATGGATAAGTACATTGAGACCGTACTAAGAGAATCACCGGCCGAGAACACACTGCTGGGGTCGGGGAAAGCGCTCGCCGAATTCGGCGAGGATGCCATTGTCATCCTTTGCCTTCTTTGGCATAACTCAGAAGTGGCCGGCGAGAGACTGAAGAGCAATCATATAAAGACAGCGATGACAAGGCTCCTTGTGGAACTGATTGAGAAGGAAACAGGCATCGGACATGAAGCGGCAAAGAGGATGGCGCCGCATCTTTTAACAGCGCTTAATCCACGGATCGGCCTACATGGGACGCTTGTGGACGCTGCGGGAGGGTGTCTTGCCGGTGAACCGGAAGGACGAAAAGCCGTGGCGATGTTGCTGGAATATGTACCAAGGGAGATATCGGTGGAAAAGCACGAAGTAAGGGCGGCGTGGATCGGGATGCATATCCTGGCAAAGCTCGAAGCGATGCTCGCGGTCATAGACCAAAACAAAGGAAACGACGCCGAAGCCCGCCATGACACAGACGAAGTACCGCCCGAAGCACTGCCTGGAGAGAGCCCCACCGCAGGGATGCGGCAAAGGAGATTTGCGTTAAAACACCTGGCGCCTCACCCCGTATGTAATGCCTTGATACATACAATGATTACCGTGGCTCAGGCCGAGGGCCTCTTTGGCAAGGGCAAGTTCGTAGAATGCGAAAAGACAGAAGGAACTTCCAGATTATACTGGTTCGGGAACGAGAACGGCGAAGATGAGAGCTTCCTTGACATATTCGACAAACTGGTAACGATCGATGCCAAGAGACACGGAAGAGCCGAAGCGACTTTACAAGACAGGATTGAAGTCGCTGGATCGCTTGTAAAGGAGGCAGGGTTTGATGGGCGGTTTGCAATAGATGAGGCATTTGTAAAAGGGTTTGAAACAAACTTAAGTCTTCAGGTCGAGCACTTCGGCGTCGAGTCGGGAAATATCTATGCTATGAAAAAATACAAGAGCTCTCAGTTCAGGGACCGGCTGATATATCACGCCATGTTCGAACGCGATATACATCTAAAGGTGATAGAAAGGGCATTCGGAGGCGACTTCGGGGCCTATCGCCTCTGGAGGCGCAGTGCCATAGGGGCGATAACTATTATTATCGAAGAGCCGAACGGACTGGGAATCGAACTCAAAGACACGATGAGGTATAACGATTTCGCCCAGTCAGCCCATGAATTTGCGCAGGATAAGTTCCCCATATTGCGTGAGCATGTCCCGGAGGGTATGCGTAGAAGGATTAGACAGGAATCCATGCTTTCCGAAGTGGATTATCCGGTTGCCGGTATTAAGTCGGAAGTTACCCCCGACGACGAAGCAGGAAAGGCAGATGCTACACGCGATGAAATAAGCCATATGATACAAATAGCGAAAGAAGCCGGAATCGAAATTCCGACCCATCCCAATGAGCGGTATACCCTGCTTATTACACAGGAATTCTTTTCGCGCGGCGAATTCGAGGAACATAGCACCCGGTACGGGGATTGGTTCAACCTTCAAAGGGTAAGCGGAAAAGACCAAAAGCAATTCATTGATAACGTGCTGGCAAAAGCCGACAGTAAAGAGAATCGGGCAATCGCTCTTGTGCCAAATGATTTATCCGATCAGGCGCTTGCGAGACTGACCGAAGCCGGCGTCAGATTTATAAGAACTGACGTAAAAGCGCTCATTGACGCGAGAGTCGCCAGAGATAAGTATAGAAAGAAGTTTCAGGTGGACACCTATGTGATGATGCTCCTGGCGCGGCGTATTGACAAAAGCACGAGCAGAGATTCCTCGATATACAAGGTTTTACAGTTCTACATAAATTCACATTTCGACATACCCGAAAGCATTACCTCTAATGATTACATAGAGGCCATCATCCGCGGTGATATCGCGATACTTGTTAAGGGATACCTTGCCTACAAACCCGCCGAACCCTACGATGCGCTAAAGGATTACGAAAAGGTAGCCGAAGCGCTTCTTTCCGTATAAAACCCAGTCACGAACCTCGTTGCTCAATCGAGCCAATGTATTTCAATCGTATTTCCACCGTATTTTAATTGTATATCAATATGTTTCGAGTCAATGAGATTCCATAAATTTCAATGAGTTTCTTTCTATAAGCTATCAGTCATCAGCCATCGAGTCAATGAATTTCCATAATCGAAAATTTCTTAATGTTTCTTGATGTTTCTTAAGGTTTCTTAAGGTTGCTTCCGTATTATGTTGCATAGGTTTCAAAGGTTGCATAGGTTGCGGATGTTGCTTTTTAACGTTATGTAACCTCTGCAACCTTTAGCAACCTCATGTAACATTTGCAACCTCTAACTGTATCCCTATAACCTGCTACCTATTACCTACAGCCTACTACCTAACGTGCTATACCGAATCGTCCTTTCGTCCCACGTCCTACGTAACGTGCAAATAATTAGTACCCCCTACTATCTACAACTCTTTTTATATTGCCTCTCATTTCTCTCTGTGGTAATATATTAATCAAATTACTACTACTTACAGATGAAAATAAAGACAAGGCGTTATTATATATACTATCTTGCTGTCATTGGCAGATGCGTTATAGCGAGCCTTCCTTTAAGTCTGGGGTTATATATCGGGGACCTGGCAGGCAGATTGGCCTATGCTATATTAAAAAAGGAACGCCGCAGGACATTTAATAACCTACGGGATTGCTTTCCCGAGAGGGCGGAAAGCGAAATCGATATAATGGCGAGGGGTGTATTTTCGAATCTGTGTAAAAATGCCGTTGAGTTGGCGAATATACATAAGTTAAAAAAGAAAAACCTCGATAAGTGGGTAAAAGCGGAAGGGTTTGAAAAAGTAGACCACGCTCTTTCAAAAGGCAAAGGGGTGATCATACTAGCTGCGCATTTCGGCAACTGGGAACTCATAGCCATCTATTTTCTGTTAAAGGGTTATCGAGGTCATGTAGTGGCCCGGCGGATCTATTTTGATAAGTATGACAACTTTATAAATAACGTAAGGGTTTCAAAAGGAGTCGACATCATATACAGGGACGAATCCCCCAAAAAAATTTTAAGGCTGCTGAGAAAAAACGAACTGGTGGGAATCCTGGCGGATCAGGATGTTGACAGCGTTGACGGAGTTTTTGTGGATTTTTTCGGAAAACAGG
>MHFD01000063.1:44091-44978 GCA_001804045.1 Omnitrophica bacterium RBG_13_46_9 | reverse complement strand
TAAATCAGGAAGTATATTCTTTCAAGGTGCAGGGTTTTAACAACGAGAAGAAGGTCTGCTGGGGCCTTGAGGGCAAATCGGCAAGTGTCGTCATGGACGAAATAAATATAACCGATTTAAAAGCTGTATATTATGGGGATGATATGACCCTTACCATTTTTGCCGACAGGGCAGTCTACGATAAAGCAACCCAGGATATAGAATTAAAGGATAATATCGTAGGCAGGACTTCGGATGGCAGCCAGCTGGTTACCGATTATGCGAAATGGAACGCCAGAACCGAGGAGATCACCACAGATTCACTCGTTTTGATTAAAAGAGAAAACATAACCTGCAGGGGTAAGGGCCTTGTCACAAAACCGCGCCTTAAATGGGTTACGTTTCGCAACGACGTAGAGGTTGACATTGTCCCTGATAAGAAAATTGTATGCAGCGGCCCTTTTGAATTAGACCATATCAAAAACATAGCTATTTTTAACAACGATGTCAAGATTACGGATAAAGACAGTGAGACTTTTACCGACAGACTTACGGTTTATCTCGATCCTGAGACGAACAAAATCGCAAGGCTTGTTACAGAAGGCAATGTGCGTGTAGTGCATAGAGGCAAGATCGAGGATATGGGGAAGATTTCATTTTAGCGTATAGCGGTTAGCGTCTAGCGATTAGTGACTGCCAACGCATATGTTAGCGCCGATTAGCGCACTGTTTATTTAAAATTTTCCGATAGCTCTATTACTATAAAAAAGCTTAAGTTAGTAAATTAAAACTTTTAACTAAAAAAGAGTCATATAGGTGTCACTATTCAACGACTAGACGCTAGTCGCTAGACGCTATAGCGGAGTGCTTATGCATCTCTTAGAAACACAGGGCCTCGTCAAAACATA
>MHFD01000063.1:43837-44036 GCA_001804045.1 Omnitrophica bacterium RBG_13_46_9 | reverse complement strand
GTCGGTCTTCTCGGCCCCAACGGGGCGGGAAAGACAACCAGTTTTTACATGATAACAGGCATAATAACCCCTGACCGCGGTAGGATAATATTTGACAAAAAGGACATAACAAATATATCGATGCATCACAGGGCCAGGAGCGGCATAGGATATCTTTCGCAGGAGCCATCAGTTTTCAGGAAACTGACGGTAGAGGAAA
>MHFD01000063.1:37765-43817 GCA_001804045.1 Omnitrophica bacterium RBG_13_46_9 | reverse complement strand
ACTCTGGATTTTCCCAGAAAAGAACGGAAAGTCCGACTTGCTGAATTGCTGGAAGAGCTTAAGATATCACATCTAAGAAAGCATAAAGCTTATACCCTTTCCGGTGGCGAAAGGCGGAGGCTGGAGATAACCCGGGCGCTAGTGACAAATCCCATGTTTATATTATTGGACGAACCGTTCAGCGGAATCGACCCCATCGCTGTTTACGATTGCCAGGAGGTTATCAGGGAATTGAAAGATAAGAATATCGGAATACTTTTGACAGACCATAATGTAAGGGAAACACTGGCCATCACGGACCGTTCTTACCTTATGTACGACGGCAAAATACTGATATCCGGGACGAAGGATGAGCTTATTACAAACCCGAAAGCCAGAGAGATATATCTTGGCGAAAAGTTTACCATGTGATATAATCCCTTCTCTGAACGATTGAAATACTATAAATAACAAAGGAGCTATCAGTTTCCAGCCCTCAGCAACTGATAGCTGATGGCTTATAGCTAATGACTAATAGCCGATAGCTAATGGCTGATGGCTGAATAATGAAGACACGTATAAAAAACATAGAAGAGTGCACGAAGCTTTTTCAGATCGAGGTACCAAGCGATCTGGTGGAGCGGACCAGGAATGATGTTTATCAGGATATAAAGAAAGTGGCAAAGGTCCCAGGATTTAGGGCAGGCTCCGTACCCCAGGACCTTTTGGAGAAACGTTATTCTAAAGACGCCGAGAATGAGATTTTAAAAAGGCTTATTCCCGAAGGTTATAAAAAAGCCCTGCAGGATCACAAGGTTGTGCCTGTGGGCCTACCGCGCATCTCTAATGTCAATTTCGAGGCCGGCAAGCCTCTTACTTTCGAAGCCCAGGTGGATATCAGGCCAAATACTAAACTAAAGAATTACAAAGGCATAAAGGTCAGCAAGGAGAGAATTTCCGTTTCGCAACAAGAGATCGATGAGGGGCTTTCCAGATTGCGCGGTATCTACGCAAAATACAACGATGTTGCAAGGCCTATAGAAAAAGGTGATTATGCCGTCTGCGATGTTGAGGCGTTTATAGAAGATAAGCCCATAAGCAAGAAGAACGAGAATATGTGGGTTTTGGTGGATAAAGAAGCGTCTCTTTTGGGCATGGGCGAAGAACTGGTCGGTCTTACGAAGGGACAGGCTAAGGATATCGAAGCTAAGCTACCCGATAACTATCCGGAAAAAAAATATGCAGGAAAACTGGCAAAATTCAAGATAGCGGTAAAGGAAATAAAGGAAAAGCACCTCCCGCTGCTGGACGATGCGTTTGCCAAGAACCTCAATATGAATACCGAAAATCTTGACCAGCTGAAAAAAGAGATAGAATCACAGCTGTTTATGCGGAAAGAAGACGCATTAAAAACGGATATGGAGAATCAGATTCTGGATAAACTTCTCAGTGATAATAAAATATCCGTGCCGACCGGCATGGTCAAACAGCAGAAAGATGTTCTTATGAAACGGCTGGAAGAAGAGTTTTCCAGGCAGTCATTGGCTAAAGAGGAAATAAGCAAGAAAATAAAGGAGCTGGATTCGAGTCTGGAAAAGGAGGCCTGTGATAAGGTGAGAAGCTATTTCATTTTGGATGATATCGCCGTAAAAGAAAAGATCGAGGTAAGCGATAAAGACATTAATGATAGAATAAAAGCCACGGCCTTGTCTACGGGGTACTCTGCCGAAGAGGTAAAAAAGTATTATGAAAAAGAAAACCTTTTGGATGGGCTTAGGGAGAACATTAAAGAGGGTAAGGTCTTGGAGTTTTTGCTGAAAGGGGCAGATATAACAGAGAGCGTCTAGCGACTGATAGTTGGTTCAGCCGATAGCTCCGGGCGTTATATACTAGACGCTAAAACAGGAGGTTAATATGAGTATCCTGGTTCCGATGGTCATAGAACAGACGGGCAGGGCTGAACGCGCATACGATATTTATTCCAGGCTTCTTAAGGACAGAATAGTGTTTATCGGCACTGCCATCGATGATAATATCTCGAACATAATAATAGCACAATTACTTTTCCTGCAGATGGACGATCCGGATAAGGATATAGATTTGTACATAAATACGCCGGGCGGCCATGTCACAAGCGGTCTGGCTATTTACGACACGATACAGTTCGTAAAGCCGGAGGTGAATACTTATTGTGTCGGCCAGGCCACCAGCATGGGCGCGCTTCTTCTGGCGGCAGGCGCTAAAGGCAAACGATACGCGCTTCCCCATGCCCGCATCATGATACATCAACCCTGGGGCGGTGTGCAGGGCGCCGCAGCTGATATAAACATCCAGGCGAAAGAAATCTTGAGGCTCAAAGATAAGATAGAACACATCCTCGCCAAACACACAAATCAGTCCATAGAGAAGATAAAGACCGACACTGACAGAGACTATTTTATGTCAGCGGAAGAGGCAAAGGAATACGGCATAGTGGACGAGGTGATCGAATCAATTAAATCGAAGAAGAAGTAACTTAGCTGTTTGCTGGTCTCGCCCGATGGCGGCACCGGCTTTAGGATTCCGATAAAAGGCAAAGAAGAATCCTTAAAAGAACATAGGCCATGTCTGTAAGACCGTGGGGTTTAAACCAACTAGGAGGTTAAAGTAAATATGGAAAAACATTACCTGATGACACCGGGACCTACACCCATTCCGGAGGAGATCATTAAGACAATGGCTCGGCCTATTATTCATCACCGCACGCCGCAGTATCTTGATATTGTGAAAAAGGTAAACGAAGACCTGAAAAAGGTGTTTAAAACTTCATGTAACGTATTGACATTTACCGCTAGCGGAACAGGCGCGATGGAAGCCAGTGTTGTAAATACGCTGTGCCAGGGCGATACTGCTGTTGTTGTTCGTGGCGGTAAATTCGGCGAAAGATTTGCTGAGATCTGCCAGGCATACGGGGTCAAGGTAGTGCCGGTTGACATAGATTGGGGTACGCGGCCGGAGCCTTCCGTCATCGAGGGGGCCCTTAAGAGATATCCCGAGACAAAGGCCGTATTTATGCAGCTATGCGAGACGTCTACCGCGACAGTATATGATGTAAAGTCGATAGCCGGCTTAATGAGAGAGAGGGAGACGATTCTGGTAGTGGACGCTATAAGCGGGCTGGGCGCAGACGAATTTGAGATGGACTCCTGGGGCGTTGACGTCGCGTGCGGCGGTTCGCAAAAATCGCTTATGCTGCCGCCGGGGCTCGCATTTTGCGCAGTGAGCAAAAAAGCGTGGACCATGGTCAGGCGTTCGAAGCTACCGAAATTCTACCTCGATTTTGAAAAATACGATCAGCTTGTAGACAAGGGGGATAGCCCATGGACGCCATCGATAACGCTTGTAATCGGCCTTCAAAGAGCGCTTTCGATGATTACGCAGGAGGGGGTGGATAATTTTATCAAACGCCACAAAGCCGACGCGGAGTTCGTGCGTTCCTTCCTAAAAGGTCTGGGGCTTGGGATCTACTCTAAGTTTCCCTCAGACGCCGTTACCGCAGCGAAGGTCCCTCACGGCGTAGACGGTTCGGAGCTTATACGTTCGCTGAAAGCAAAGGGCGTGACATTCGCCGGCGGACAGTCCCAGCTAAAAGGCAAGATCATAAGAATCGCGCATATGGGAGGGATAACAAGAGAGGATCTCAAGGCGGCGCTTGGTAAATTGAAGGAGGCCCTTAAGGAGCAGAAGGCAAAGGTATAAAAAAGAGAAACTCTAAATACTTCCGCCAGAGGGCGGATCCACCCGCTGGTGGAAAATTCTAAACAAACCCAAAATCCAAAACACAAAACTCAAAAAACCTGTTTTGAACATGCGGATTTTTCCGCCAAGCGATAACATCTGGCGGAAGCGTTTAGGGTTTTAAAATAATATTAATATTAGAGGAGAAAAAGATGGCATCCAAAATACTCATAAGCGATCCGTTGGCAGAGGAAGGTATAAAAATACTGAGAGAAGAGAAGGATTTCACCGTTGATTCAAAACCAAAACTGCCGCCCGAAGAACTCAAGAAGATCGTCGGGGAATACGACGCCCTTATCGTCAGAAGCGAAACAAAAGTGACGAAAGATATCCTTAAATCTGCGAAGAAGCTGAAATATATAGGGAGAGCCGGCGTAGGGCTGGACAACGTGGACGTAGATGAGGCCTCGAAAATGGGCATAATTGTCATGAACGCACCGGGCGGAAATATGGTTTCGACCGCGGAACACACGCTTTCCCTGATCCTTTCATTATCGCGGAACATACCGCAGGCAGATGCCTCACTCAAAAAAGGTGAGTGGAGCAGAAAGAAATTCATGGGTGTTGAACTCTACGGAAAAACGCTGGGTATCATCGGGCTCGGTAGAATAGGTACGGAAGTCGCCCGCAGGGCGCTCAGCTTCCAGATGAAAGTCATTGCCTGCGACCCATACCTCATACCCGAAAAAGCCAAGTCCCTTGGCATAGAGTCGGTAGACCTTGATACGCTGTTTAAGGCCTCGGATTATATAACGGTACACACCCCTCTTACCGAAGACACGCGTCATGTAATTGACGCGAATGCTTTTAAGAAGATGAAAAAAGGCGTCCGTATAATAAATTGCGCCCGGGGAGGCATTATAGACGAAGGCGCCCTGGGCGAAGGGATAGAGAGCGGTATCGTCGCGGGCGCGGCGCTTGACGTGTACGAGAATGAGCCGCCCGGGCAGTCCAAGCTTGTGTGCATGGATAAAGTGGTGACGACGCCCCACCTCGGAGCCTCAACGGAAGAGGCCCAGGTCAACGTTTCCGTTGATATAGCGCAGAGCATACGCGATGCAATAATGCGTAGAGGTATCAGGAACGCGGTAAATATACCATGCATAGAACCGGAGCTTTTCAAGATTATCGAACCGTATCTGAACCTTGCCGAGAAGATAGGCAGCATGCATGCGCAATTGCAGGAAGGAAGCGTCAGCAAGATAAAGATCAAATATGTCGGAGACATCGTGCAGTACGACTTGAACCACATGACGCGGTCGATCGTCAAAGGATTGCTTGGGCGGACGCTGGAGGAAAGCGTTAACTATGTAAACGCTCTGGTTGTTTCGAAGGAGAGGGGCATTAAGATCACCGAAGAGAAGACAAAAGAAGTGGAA
Source organism: Omnitrophica bacterium RBG_13_46_9 (assembly GCA_001804045.1). GTDB lineage: Bacteria > Omnitrophota > Gorgyraeia > JABMRN01 > RBG-13-46-9 > RBG-13-46-9. The sequence continues at coordinate 38,682 of MHFD01000063.1, read as the reverse complement.
GATTTCGCCAATCTCATCATCGTGGAAGTGCAGACATCAAAAACGAAAAACTCGATCATGGGGACCCTCTTTACGAAAATCGACCCGCGCATTGTCAAGATCAATCAGTTCTACGTCGACGCGTTTCCGGAAGGGCATATGCTGGTCATATATAACACAGACAAGCCCGGTATCGTCGGCCAGATCGGGACGCTTCTCGGAAAGAACAACATCAACATAGCCGGGATGAACTTCGGCCGGACAAAGCGCGGAGGGGACGCAATCACGCTTCTGAACATCGATAGCGCCGTTCCGGAAAAAGTATTGGGTAAGATAAAAAAGATGCGATATATAAAAGAAGTGAAATATGTGAAGTTATAGACTGACATGCGCGAAACTGATTGATGCAGGCTGCTTGGAAAAATTGAAAGATAAGGTGCTCATATGGAGACAAAAGAGAACATAATAAGGATAATAGACGTCACCAACAGGGACGGTGTCCAGACGTCGCGGTTAGGACTTGCCAAATTGCAGAAGACCATGATAAATATCTATCTCAACGAGATGGGGGTATATCAGAGCGAATTCGGATTTCCTGTCACTCATCACGAAACGAACTATCTTAACGCAAACCTGGAGCTTGCCAGGCGCGGTGTGCTGAAGCCGATTATTCTTGAAGGATGGGTGCGGGCCATCAAAGAGGATGTCATAAGAGCCACTGAGATGACGTCCGTAAGCCATCTCAATTTGTCTATATCGACCTCGGACCAGATGATCTATGGTAAGTTCAAGGGCAAATACACGAAGGCGGATGTCATAAACGAAATGGTCGAGGCCGTTAATACCGCATGGGAAAGAGGCGTAAAAACAGTTGGTGTAAACGCAGAAGACGCTTCAAGGACTGATATGACGTATCTGGTGGAGTTTGCGCTCGCCGG
>MHFD01000063.1:37524-37738 GCA_001804045.1 Omnitrophica bacterium RBG_13_46_9 | reverse complement strand
CGGAAACGCGGACCTTGTAAGCGTCATTCTGGCCATAAAGTATTCAAGCGGTTTTAAAGGCGTATACAAACTCGACGACCGGATCAGCCTGAAAAAATCCTGGAAAATAGCCAAATACGCCTCTTATGCGTTCGGCATACCCATTCCCGTAAACCAAGTGGCTGTCGGCGAAAACGCATTTGCCCATGAGTCAGGCATACACGCCGACGGCGCT
>MHFD01000063.1:35804-37410 GCA_001804045.1 Omnitrophica bacterium RBG_13_46_9 | reverse complement strand
GGCTTCAGAAACGTATATGACAAATTGGAGATTAAGTTTAAAAACCAGAAAGAAGCGAATAAAATACTGGAACTTGTCCGCTACGCTAATGTCCATACCCAGAAGCCGTTGACGGAAGACGAGCTCCGTTTTATCGCGAAATACCCTAACATCGCGAAGAAGATATTTACGATGGCACCGCTCGAGTAATATCGGGTTTTTCAGATAGAATCTTGCACGGTGTCTGGCGGAAAGCGCGGGATATATAATAAGGAAATGAGAAATCGGGCTTTGTTTGGCCTGCGCTTGTTTGGAAAGAAAGAGGAGTGGGATAAAATGAAAGAAGATTTTGCCCATACGCCGGTCCAGCCTGTTAGCCGGCCGGCAGAAGGTCCCGTCCTACGGCGAAACCCCAAAAAGAAAAACACCCTCGCCGTAAAGCCGCGGATATGCGCAATCCATATTCTTTTTCTGTTGATAATATCGGCCGCATATTGCGATTATTCTTTTGCTCAGGAGAAAGAAGGTTTTGTGAAGAGGACGCTAGGCAGATTATCGGAGGTTTTCAAAAGGCCAAAGATAGAAGAGAGCGCAAGACCTATGCCCGAGCCAAAGCCGATATCTACGTTGCCCGACACTAAGCCGGTGTCCGAAGCACCCGTATCGCCCGAAATGCCTATGCCCGTACCCGAGAGGGAACCTGTGTCTTTGCCTGAAAAAGTGACGGAAGGGGAGATGGGGACTACGGCGGAAGCAGAGAAAACGACGGCGGCGGAAACGGGGACGGAAGGCGTGGCAGAAACAGCGCCGGAAGGTGCGTTTGACGGTTTGGCTGAAGGGGAAGGTGAATCTATATTTGGGCGCACAGACCAGATCCCGCCGGAGCAGTCACCACTTTTTGATTTTACGGAAGAAGACATAATACAGAGAATAAAGGAAGAGGTGAAGTTTTGGGAAGCGGCTTTGAGTCATATCCCTGAAATAAAAGTGACATTGGATGAGGAAGGGAATGTCGCAAAAGTCGAATATATGATCGACGGCGTTCTTAAGAACATCGAAGAGCTGGACAAAGAGACTCTTATAAGGATCAATAATACTATCACACATAAATTTTCGCAAATACTATCCGACAGGCTGCGCGCTCAGTGGAAAGCGACCGCCCTTGCGCTTAGCGTTCCAAAATTACCGGAGACTCCCGTCGCCCACACTCCGCCGAGTCTGCCGCAGGTTTATATCCCTCCCTCCCCTCCCAAGGTACCGGACCCTACACCGCAGGCGCACCAGGCCCCGACTCTGCCGCCTACGCCTCCTACCCCGCCTCAGAATAGGTAGAAAGGAAATAAGATATATGCCAAATATAGTTGTTGTCGGCGCGCAATGGGGAGACGAAGGCAAAGGAAAGGTCATCGATTTATTGGCCAAGGACTTCGGTTATATCGTGAGATATCAGGGCGGCAACAATGCCGGTCATACCGTTGTCATAGACAATGAAAAATTTGTTTTACACCTCATACCCTCCGGGATACTGCACAGGAAGAAGATTTGTGTTATCGGAAACGGTGTGGTAATCGACCCCAAAGCCCTGATCGAAGAGATAAAGAAACTCGAATCGAAAGGCATAGAGGTG
>MHFD01000063.1:31611-35771 GCA_001804045.1 Omnitrophica bacterium RBG_13_46_9 | reverse complement strand
ATCATATTTCCGTATCACAGAGTGATGGATGAGTTGAAAGAGTTAAAAAAAGGGAAATCCAAAATCGGTACGACAAAGAGAGGCATAGGCCCCTGTTATGCCGATAAAGTATCGCGTTACGGAATAAGGATCGTAGATCTTCTGGAGGACAACGTTTTTAAAGAAAAGCTTAAGATGAATATAGAGGAGAAGAACAAGATATTAAAGGTGCTGCACAACTTTGAAGGGTTTTCGTTCGATAAGATCTATGAGGAGTATGCGGGTTTTCGGGAGGAAATAAAGCGTTATGTTTGCAACACGTCTTTGTTTCTGAATAAAGCCATAGAGAATAGAAAATCGATTCTTTTTGAGGGGGCGCAGGGTACGCTCCTGGACGTGGATTACGGTACGTACCCTTTTGTCACCTCGAGCAACGCTACGGCAGGCGGTGCTTTGACCGGTGCCGGAGTAGGACCTACCAGGATTAACAAGGTCTTGGGCGTTGTCAAAGCTTATACTACAAGGGTTGGTGAAGGGCCATTCCCCACGGAATTCAGCGCGGATATGATGGAGCGTATCAGGGTCCGCGGGCACGAATTCGGCGCTACCACAGGCCGGCCCCGGCGATGCGGCTGGTTTGACGCGGTTTTGGTCAAACACTCCATCATGATCAACGGTATATCGGCGATCGTGGTCACGAAATTGGATGTTTTAGACGAACTGCAAAGAATAAAGATATGCGTGGCTTACAAATATGGCAACAAAACATACGATTACTTTACAAGCAATGCAAATGTATTGAATGGGTGTAAGCCTTTATATGAGGAAGTAGACGGCTGGGAGGAAGACACAACCGGCGTTACATCATTCGGAAAGCTGCCGAAGAATGCAAAAAACTATCTAAAAAAGATCCAGAAGATCCTTAAAACAAAGATTTTACTGATTTCTGTCGGTTCAGACAGGAGGCAGACAATAGTTGTGGACTGATTTGACGTGATCTGATTCAGCCATTGTCCAAGTGCCTCCGATGTTTGGGCGTTTCGGGGCCCCGCAGTTAAAAAGCAGAGCTGCCCACCGTTCGTGTATGATAATGTGGATTCGTTGAATAGCAGAAAGGAGTCTAATGTTAATACTCGCTCCAATAAGTTCGATCATAGCGCTCTTATTTGCCAGTTACTTGGCTTATAAAATAATAAAAACCTCGCCTGGCGATGAATGCATGATAAGGATACAAAACGCCATTCAGGAAGGCGCCGCATCTTATATAAAGAGGCAGTACACCACCGTAGCCATTTTTTTCGCCGTTGTGTTTATCCTGCTTTTCATGTTGTCTAAAAAAGGTTACCTTCCTATATTTGTACCTTTTGCTTTTTTGACAGGCGGATTTTTTAGCGGTCTTTCCGGGTTCGCGGGTATGAAAATAGCTACGCAGGCCAATTCGCGGACAGCTAATGCCGCGAAGGAAAGTTTAAACAAGGCATTGAGGATAGCATTTTCCAGCGGAACGGTAATGGGGCTTGCAGTGGTAGGATTGGGGCTTCTAGATCTGTCCATATGGTACTATGTCTTGGATTATTACTACTCGCATATAAATGTTGTGGCGGATCAGGCGGTGCGTATTCAGTATATAACAAGCACTATGCTTACCTTCGAGATGGGCGCGAGCTCGATGGCGCTTTTTGCCCGCGTAGGAGGGGGTATTTATACGAAAGCAGCGGATGTCGGAGCAGACCTTGTAGGCAAGGTAGAGGTGGGGATTCCTGAGGACGACCCTCGCAACCCGGCTGTTATTGCGGACAATGTCGGCGACAACGTCGGGGATGTCGCGGGTATGGGCGCTGATTTATATGAATCTTATGTAGGTTCGATTGTTGCCACAATGGTGCTGGCCGTGGCCGGTGGTTTTGGCCTAAAGGGGGTCATGATCCCTTTGATTATGGCCTCGGTCGGGGTCATATCGAGTATTATAGGGACGTTCTTTGTCCAAACAAAAGAAAAAGCCGAACAGGGGGCATTATTAGCGGCTTTAAGAAGAGGTATTTTTGTAAGCGCTTTCTTAGTGGCGCTTTTTTCATTCTTTATAATAAAAAATCTTTTGCCGGGCAATATGGGTATTTACTGGGCTGTGATTTCAGGGCTTGTAGCCGGTTTGATAATAGGCTTTTCAACCGAATTTTTCACATCCGATAAATACGCGCCTACCCGTTCAATTGCTGAATCTTCATTGACGGGAGCCGCGACTGTCATTATCAGCGGTATTTCCGTAGGCATGCTTTCGACGGCTATTCCGGTATTAACCGTCGGCGTCGCTATTTTTGCGAGTTATTATTTGGCAAGTTATGGTGTTGAAGAAGTGTTTAAGTTCAACGCCGGTCTCTATGGAGTGGGGGTTGCCGCCGTTGGCATGCTGAGCACGCTCGGGATTACCCTTGCTACAGACGCGTATGGACCTGTAGCGGATAACGCGGGAGGCATTGCCCAGATGTCGGGCCAGGATCCCATGGTAAGGGAACGCACAGACGCTTTGGATGCCCTGGGAAATACTACGGCGGCTACCGGAAAAGGGTTTGCCATAGGAAGCGCTGCCCTTACCGCTCTGGCATTAATAGCCGCATACAAGGATGAGATACATTTATTGGGTAAAGATATTACAGTAAGCCTGTTGGATCCGAGGGTAATGATAGGTATTTTTATCGGGGCTATGTTGCCGTTTCTGTTTTCTTCTTTGACAATGCAGGCTGTCGGCAGGGCAGCTCAAAGCATTGTCCAGGAGGTAAGAAGGCAATTTCGGGAAATAAAAGGTCTTATGGAAGGCCAGGCCCCTGCGGATTACGCCCGTTGCGTCTCGATCTGCACAAAGGCGGCCCAGAAAGAGATGATATTACCCAGCCTTTTGGCGATAACCAGCCCCATCATAGTAGGGCTGGTTTTAAACGCCGAAGCGGTTATGGGGCTTTTGGCAGGCGCACTGGCAAGCGGTTTTGTCGTGGCGGTATTTATGGCCAATTCGGGCGGTGCCTGGGACAATGCCAAGAAATATGTGGAAAAGGGCAATTATGGCGGCAAAGGCTCGGCTTCTCATAAGGTATTAGTTGTCGGGGATACGGTAGGAGACCCGTTTAAAGATACATCCGGACCAAGCCTTAACATCTTGATAAAACTCATGTCCATGGTTTCAGTCGTGTTTGCCTCTTTTGTGATGGCGAATGCGTTAATTAAATAGTTAACCGGTCAGGCCGTCCATTATATAATAGATGTGTAAACGGTCTCGTTTATTGTTGACTTACAAAATTGTAAGTGATATATTTTGACTATAATAGGTTATTTCTATTCGAAAATTCGACAACCGGCAAAAAGGAACAGGAGGTCGTGTTATGAAAAAGACATTGTTATTGATCCTGGCGGCGATGTTATTGTTTAACACGGGGTGCGCTATAAATATCTACAAAAAAAGCCCGAAAGACAAAGCGCAAATAGATGCATTGAGCAGCGAATTGGAAAGACTAAAAGAATTAAGGGATCAGGAAAGACAGCAATTTGAGGATATAAAACTGGAGCTCGAAAAGCAGCTGAAAAACCAGGCCAGACTCGATTTGGCTGATAGAGGGCTGGTTATAACATTGGCGGATAACATACTTTTTGACTCCGGTAAAGCCGATATCAAAAAAGAAGCCTACCCGATACTTGATAAGATAGCGGGTGTCATAAAGGCAAAAGCTGCCGACAAAAATATAGGCATAGAAGGGCATACTGATAACGTGCCGATCACGTATTCGGGCTGGAAGTCAAACAGGGAGCTTTCGACAGCCAGGGCCAATAATGTATATCATTATCTGGTTGATGCAGGCGGTTTAGAGCCGGCGAAATTAATGACGATCGGATACGGTGAATTTAAACCCGTTGCCAGCAATGATACCGTTGAGGGCAGGTCACAGAATAGAAGGGTCGAGATAGTCATTCTTCCTCAATATCCCAAAAGAGCCGTCGAGGAACTCGGGGAGAAGGGGTCGGTTAAATAAGGTTATCTATTCTTAACGCAGATTTTCGCGGACGACATCTGCGATAGTCTGCGTTTGTCTTTTATTATTCAGGATATGAATACAAAAGAGCCCAAGATCCCGAAGCATGTCGCTATTATAATGGATGGAAATGGCAGGTGGGCCCGCAAGAGACATCTTCCG
>MHFD01000063.1:29364-31599 GCA_001804045.1 Omnitrophica bacterium RBG_13_46_9 | reverse complement strand
CACAGAGCTGGAGTCAAGAGCATAGAGGAGGTGATGAGAGCCGCCAGCGAGCTTGGCATAAAGATTTTAACCCTTTACGCCTTCAGCACGGAGAACTGGAAAAGGCCCAAGGAAGAGGTCAGCGCTCTCATGAGTCTTTTGGAAAACTACCTGGACCGCGAGACAGAACGGATCGCCAAGGAAGGGGTAAGGATCAGGGTTATAGGCAAGTTGAGCGCCCTGCCCCCCAACATTCAGATAAAGATCCGCAAAGCCGAGGAAAGAACAGCCGACAATAAGGATCTGTTGGTAAATATCGCGCTGAATTACGGCGGCCGGGCAGAGATTGTTGATGCCACCAAAAAGATTTGCGAAGAAGTGCAAGAGAACAGGTTAAAAATAGATGACATTTCCGAAGATAAATTCGCCGATTACCTCTACACGGTCGGTTTGCCCGATCCGGACCTCCTCATCAGGACAAGCGGTGAGACAAGGGTGAGTAATTTTTTGCTTTGGCAGATTTCTTATGCGGAGATTTGTATAACAAAAAAACTGTGGCCGGATTTCAGAAAGAAGGATCTGGAGAAAGCCGTTCTGGATTACCAAAATACAGAAAGAAGATATGGCGGGTGATACTCTTAAGAGATTTGCCACTTCCGCGGTTGTTTTATTTTTGGTAGGGATCACAACCTTCATCCTGCCCAATTGGGTGTTCTGCCTGGTGGTCACCCTTTTTATAGCCGTATCCCTCTATGAATTTTTTTCCACAGTGGAAAAGAAAGGCATAATCGTCTATAAATACTTCGGGGTTATTGCCGGCATTCTTATTCCCATATCCATATATTTTCATCTCGGTGAAGGATACGCGAATTTGGAGCCTTTTTTTATCGTCATCGCCTGTCTTTTTACTTTTGTCCTTCAGTTTACAAGAAGAGAAAAGGCCAAGGACCATCTGGTCAGCATAGCTATTACGCTTTTCGCCCTGTTTTACATAAGCTGGTTCTTTTCTTTCTTCATAAAAATAAAATATCTGCCGGAAGGGGCCCATCTGGTGGGCTTTCTTATTATCGTAACAAAGATGGGCGACATAGGGGCTTATTTTATAGGCAAAAGATTCGGCAAGAGCCCTTTGATACCTCGCATAAGCCCGCGCAAGACAAAGATAGGCGCTATGGGCGGACTTTTATTAAGTGTCATATCCGCGGTTTTGTGCAAGGGGCTTCTTGTAAATTTTTCATATGTTTATCTGGCTCTTCTGGGGTTGCTTTTAGGCGTTATCGGTCAGGTCGGAGACCTTGCGGAAAGCCTTTTTAAGAGAGATTTTGACGTCAAAGATTCGGGGGGTAATCTACCCGGTCTCGGCGGTGTCCTGGACGTTATAGACAGCTTGCTTTTTACCGCCCCTCTTTTTTATTTTTATATGTTGATTTTGTCAGGTGGATAACGCGTATACCGCGTAGAGGCCCGCCCAGGATCCGCCGGTTATAAATAGCTTTGCGCGTTATCGCTCCACGTAATTCCGGTAATACCGTTCTCTATCCGCGGTAACCTGCGGGAAGCGCAAAATACCCGGACGCGTGATAATCTGTAATTTAAATAAAATATCCATACCATGAAGAAAATTGTCATATTGGGCTCGACCGGCTCGGTCGGCACAAGCGCGCTTGACGTCGTGGCACGACACAAAGACTCGTTCGAAATCGTCGGTCTGGCGGCGCATAGCAATGTCGGATTGCTCGCCCGGCAGGCAAATCGCTTTAAACCCCGTCTTTTAGCGCTAGGGGATATCTCAAGGTATAACGAATTGAAGCGCGCATTGAAACGCCCCCAGAAAATCCTTGGGGGCATAGAAGGCATCTCGGAAGCGGCGTCAATGACGGGGGCGGATATTATCCTTGTGGCCATAAGCGGCACCTCCAGCATACACCCGCTCATATCCGCCATAAGGGCTAAAAAACAGATTGCGCTCGCCAATAAGGAATCGATCGTCAGCGCAGGGGAGATAATCATGAATATGGCCAGGGTCCGCGGCGTAAAAATCATACCCGTAGACAGCGAGCACAATTCTATATTTCAATGCATAAGAGGGGTGGATAAAGGCGAGATATGTAAAATTTTTCTTATGGGCTCGGGGGGGCCGCTTAAAAATGTCTCAGAGGACATGTTTGATAAGCTGAAGACCTTTCAGATCCTGGCCCACCCTGTTTGGAGAATGGGCAAAAAGATATCGGTAGACTCGGCGACCATGATGAATAA
>MHFD01000063.1:29166-29292 GCA_001804045.1 Omnitrophica bacterium RBG_13_46_9 | reverse complement strand
GCTTTGCTATGCGGCTGCCAGAAGAGGCGGCACTTTTCCGGCTTGTCTTAACAGCGCCAATGATGAGGCCGTGAAGCTCTATCTTGGAGGAAAAATTAAATTTACGGGGATCGTGGACGTGGTAAG
>MHFD01000063.1:23026-29155 GCA_001804045.1 Omnitrophica bacterium RBG_13_46_9 | reverse complement strand
CGCGCCATAAGAGTATCCCCGAACCTTCGCTGGACGAGATTCTTTACGTCGACAAATGGGCCAGGGATGAGGCCAGGCGGTTTGCCGGCTAGGCGGCATGCCGGCTTTACCGGTAGGAGATCTTTGCTTTATTGAGAAGCGCAATTAAAGAGACCGGCGTTTAAATTACAGGAGGTACTGTGCTTACGATTTTAGTGGTTGTGGCGGTTTTCAGTATTTTGGTTCTTGTCCATGAGTTGGGGCATATGTTCGCGGCGAAAAAGCTCGGGGTAAAGGTCGAAAAGTTTTCGCTGGGATTCGGCAAGAAACTGTTTGGTATCAAGAGAGGCGAGACCGAATATGTCGTTTCCGTGTGTCCGTTCGGCGGGTATGTAAAACTTGCCGGCGACAACCCGGCCGAATGCCAGGGGACCGCGGAGGAGTTCTATTCAAAAAGCTTTTTTGCGCGGTTTTTGATCATAACGGCCGGACCTTTGACAAATTACTTTTTTGCGTTTATCCTGTTCATAGTCATCTTTATTATGGGGGTGCCTTCTTTTACCGCGAAGGTGGATAGGCTGCTTCCCGGATACCCCGCTGTTACAAGCGGCTTAAGAGAAGGAGATTCGATCTTTGAGGTAGGCGGAAAGGGTATCGAATACTGGGATGACCTGGTGGCCATTGTGCAAAAAAGCACTACGGGCGCGCCGTTAGAATTCAAGGTCACGAGGGGGGAAGAGATCCTGACTTTCAAAATACCTCCCAAGGTGGTAAAAACAAAGAATATATTTGGCCAGGAAACGATGATAGGCATGATAGGCATTTCACCCAGAAAAGAGATAGTCCTTGTAAGGCATGGCTTACTTGAGGCGATAGCGCTAGGCGGAAAAAGAACCGTCATGCTGACAACCCTTACATATAAGGGGTTATGGCTTCTCATAACAGGCGGGATGCCTCTTAAGGAATCCGTGGCGGGACCTATCGGAATAGCGTTTCTTATAGGTCAAGCCGCCAAACTCGGGTTTATTTATCTTCTTAGCATAATGGCTCACATAAATGTGGCCCTGGCCGTTTTCAATCTCTTGCCTATACCCATACTGGATGGAGGGCATATACTGTTTCTAGCTATAGAAAGATTACGCGGTAGACCCGTAAGCCCCCGCGCCCAGGAGATGGTGGGGCAGATCGCGCTCTATATACTGATAGCATTTGCGCTTTTCATAAGCTGGAACGATATTACAAGATTCTTTCCGTTTATGAGAAGATAAACCTATGGATTACAAGACGGCGAATATCGCGGTCATAGTGTGTCTTATTGTTGCCGGGTTCGTTATCTACGGCAATAGCGTAGGGAACTCTTTTGTCTATGATGACAACCCTCTTATAGCCGACAACCCTTTTATCAAGACTTTCGATAATATAGGGAAGCTTTTTTTGGTCGATCTGCATTTTTTCGGGTCAGCCAAGAATTTAACTAAGATAAAATATTACAGGCCGGTCGTTGCGTTATCGTTCGTGGTCGACTACTTTTTGTGGGGCCTGGAGGCTTTCGGGTATCACCTTACCAATATTTCAATCCATATCTGCAATGCCGTGCTTATCTTCTTTTTAGCCTGCGTTCTATCCGGTGACAGACGGATAGGGGTTATCGCCAGCTTTCTATTTTTAGTCCACCCCATTAACACAGAGGCCGTGACTTATATATCAGGCAGGGGAGACCCATTGTCTCTCTTTTTTGGTTTGAGTTCTTTTCTGCTTTTTCTGAGGCATTTAAAGGAATATAAAAATACATTCTCGACTTTGAACCTCTCTTCAGCATTTCTCTTTATGATAGCCCTTCTGACCCGCGAAAGCAACGCTCTTTTCTTTCTTGTCTTTCCGTCTTATGTTTATATATATTCAAAAGAGAGAATAACAAAAGAGGGATTCAAGGTTTTCTATGCTCTTTTGCCGCATATCACAGTGCTGGCTATTTTTATATTATTCAGATACGCTGTTTTGGGGGTGTTGATTTCCGAGGGGCTGGCGCCGGATCCGCTTGCGGTTCGTTTGATGACCCTTCCCAGGGTTATCGTGCTGTATATGGGGATGCTCCTCTTTCCGCACAATTTACATATGAATAGGACCCTGGCGCCTGTTCAGACGCTTTTCTCCCCTCTTTTTCTTATTCCATTTACGATATTGCTTTTTATTTCTGTCCTTATCGTCCGTATGTCCAAAAATGACGCTCTTATACGTTTTAGCGCGGTGTGGGTAGCGGTGAATTTTCTGCCTTTTAGCTCGGTCGTATTTCCTTTATCGACGTATGTAGCCGAACACTGGATATATATACCCCTTGTAGGCATATCTATCATTGCAGCCGGATCTATGACCCGGTTTTTCGACGGCATCAGGGATTATAAACCCGTAAAATATCTGGCGACGATTATCCTGGCCGCGGTTATAGTATCTTATTCGATAGCCACTGTCAGGCAAAACAGGAACTGGAAGGATGCGGAGACTTTCTATACGTGGATAGACAGGTTCGAAAAAACGGATTACCGCGTATCCAGTAATTTAGGGGCCCTGAGGCTGCAGGAGAAGCGTTATGATGAAGCGTTAGATTTATACAAAAAGGCTTTGAGTAATATACCGGAAAGCGGCTTATCGACCGATTTAGGTAGGCAGCATTTCAGTTTGATATATAAAGGATTGGGCGATGCTTATGTGGGGAAGGGCGACAGGGATACGGCGATAACTTATTACGAGAAGGCGGTTGAAATAAATCCTAGGTTCGGCGATGCATATAACGACCTCGGGAACTGTTATCTTAGACAGGGCAGGGAAAAGCAGGCTATAGAGGCATACGAGATGTGCATAAAATTTTCGCCGTACAACTGGACACCGTATGCGAATTTGGGAAGTTACTATATGAATAAAGGCGAACTAAAGAAATCAAAATACTACTGGGGGAAAGTGCTTGAGATGAGCCCAGGTTTTGAACCTGCTATTAAGTCGCTTGGGGTAATCAGAAAGAGGCTTATCGAATAGTCCTAAGTACGTGGTTACATAGGTAAACAAAATAAGGCACAAATGTTTAAACGGCGCAGGACACGAACTATCAATATAGGCGGAGTAAAAGTCGGCTGGAAGTTTCCCGTATCTATCCAGTCTATGGCGAAGACCGACACAAGGGATGCAAGAAATACCATCGCCGAAATAAAAAGACTGAAAAAAGCCGGCTGCGAAATCGTGAGAGTGGCAGTTAAAGATGTAATAGCAGCCAAAAGCATAAAGACGATAAAGAGACGAGCTGACATTCCGCTTGTTGCGGATATACATTTTGATTACAGGCTGGCCATCGAATCGATTAAAAGCGGCGCGGATAAAATTCGCATAAATCCCGGAAACATATCCAGCCCTAATCATTTGAAAGACGTGATTCGGGCAGCCAAAAAGAGGAAGATCCCTATTCGGATCGGTTTTAACTCCGGCTCTATGCCTCCGGCGGGTGATGGACAGACGGAAAATGGCGATTCATTTGTCGGGGCAGCCCTTAGATATATTAAATTTTTTGAAAAAGAAAACTTCCGTGATATAATAGTTTCGTTAAAATCGTCGGATGTCCGGGAAACCGTAACCGCCTATAGAGGATTAGCCGCCCGTTGCGATTATCCGTTCCATGTCGGCATTACGGCATCCGGCGCCCATGAGGCCGGGATTGTGAAATCAAGCATAGGCATAGGGGCGCTTCTTCTGGATGGCATAGGGGATACCATAAGGGTTTCTTTGACAGGGGACTCAGTGAGCGAAGTCGTTACCGCAAAAAATATTTTGCAGTCGCTCAGCATAAGAAACTTCCGGCCGGATATAGTATCTTGTCCGATGTGCGGCAGGTGTCAGGTTGACCTAGCCGGGATTGTGAGAAAACTCGAAACCGAACTTTCGGCCTTGAACTCTCAAAAGCCTCTTACCGTAGCGGTTATGGGATGCGAGGTAAACGGTCCGGGGGAGGCAAGGCAGGCCGATATAGGCATAGCATTCGGGAAAGACTCTGGAGTCCTATTTAGAAAAGGGAAGATTGTGAAAAAAGTAAAAGAGAAAAACGCGGTTAAGGAATTATTAAAAAACCTATAACCTGAATGGAACCATGAGATGGACAGATAATTTCATATCCACGCTTAGAGAGGATCCTCAGGACGCCGAGGCCATAAGCCACAAGCTTATGGTCCGCGCCTCCCTTATAAGAAAGCTTACCTCAGGCGCATATACATACCTCCCCCTAGGATTAAAGGCTTTGAAGAAGGTCGAGGATGTCATAAGGACCGAGATGAACCGATCCGGCGCGATCGAGCTTTTAATGCCGGCCATGCATCCTGTCGAGCTCTGGAAGAAAACAGGCCGGTATGAGATCATGGACCATGTCCTGGTAAAATACAAGGATAGACACGGTAGAGAGATAGTTTTGGGGCCAACCCACGAGGAGATCATAACCGACATTGTCTCAAGAGAGATAAATTCATATAAGGACCTGCCGAAGATATTGTATCAAATCCAGACGAAGTTCAGAGACGAGATAAGACCCCGTTTCGGCGTGATAAGGAGTTCGGAGTTTATAATGAAGGATGCCTACAGCTTCGATGCGGATACCGAGGGGCTAGAAAAAAGTTACAAGAAAATGTACGATGCTTATTGCAGAATACTCGAACGTTGCGAGCTTCCGTATGTTGCCGTGGAGGCGGACCCGGGCGTCATGGGAGGAAATATTTCTCATGAGTTCATGGTGCCGTCCGCTATAGGCGAAGATGAGATCGTGATATGTAAATGCGGTTATGCGGCAAGTGTCCAGGTAGCCGGATGCAAAGAGCCGGGAACCGAAGATAGGTCCACGGCCAGTTCCTCGGCTGCGCCCGGGACAGGCGACCGACGGCCCACGGATAAGATTAAGGAAGTCGAAACGCCGGATATGAGCAGTGTTGAAGATGTAAGTAAGTTTTTGAGAGTAAAGCCTTCTCAGCTTATCAAGACTCTGATTTATCTTGCGGATGGAAAGCCTATTGCGCTTCTGGTAAGGGGAGATCATGCGGCCAATGAGATAAAGCTTAAGAACTTTTTAAAGGCGGATGCGTTAGAGATGGCGGATGATAAGGTAATACAGGATGTTACAGGCGGTCCAATGGGTTTTTCCGGACCGATTGGGTTGAAGATAAGAATATTGGCCGATTTCAGTCTTATGGGGATAATGAATGCCGTTGTGGGGGCGAATAAGAAAGACAGGCATCTTATTAATGTGAATGCAGACAGGGATTTTAAGCCGGAAGCGTGGATTGACGCCAGGGTCATTACGCTTAAAGACCCGTGCCCACGGTGCGCGGGTAAAATAGAACTAAAGCACGCTATCGAAATAGGTCATACATTCAAGCTTGGAACAAAGTATTCTCATGTTTTAGGCGCGAATTTCTTGGATAAGAGCGGGAAGTCCCACCCTATGATAATGGGCTGTTACGGCATAGGAGTAAACAGAATCCTGGCAGCAAGTATAGAAGTCAGCCATGACAAAGACGGTATCATATGGCCGAAACCGATCAGTCCCTACGAAGTCGTTATTTTGCCTTTGAATGTGGAGAATAAAGAGTTACTGAAGACCAGCGAAGAACTTTATGGTCAGATGCGCGAAGCAGATTTGGATGTGATACTTGATGATAGGGGCCAGCGGGCCGGCGTTAAATTTAAAGACGCGGACCTGATAGGTTTTCCCGTTCAGGTGATTATAGGAGAGAAAAACCTGCAGAAACGCAAAGTGGAAATCAAGACAAGGAAAGATGGAAAATCGCAACTGGTTGATATAATGGATGTTATAAAAAAAATCTGATTTAAATGCCAAAAACCCTTGACAAAATATAATTAATATAGTAATATGCGCTAAGAGATAACGCTCAAAGAGGGAGGGGAGTTAGTTACAAGAGTGGGAGAAGCCCACTCTTTATTTTTGGTACAATGGAAATAATCGAAAAAATAAAAGAATTGATAGAGCCTATCGCCAAAGAACGTAACTACTTTGTTGTGGAGACCACATATAAACGGGAAAGCGGAAGGATGGTATTAAGGGTTTTGGTGGATACCCCCGGCGGCATAACCATGGATGAGTGCACCCAATTTAATAACGAATTA
>MHFD01000063.1:21605-23018 GCA_001804045.1 Omnitrophica bacterium RBG_13_46_9 | reverse complement strand
CCTTGACAGGGATAATATAATCGATACACCGTATGTATTAGAAGTGGCCTCTCCCGGTCTGGATAGAGAGCTTGTAACAGATAGAGACTTTGTATGGGCGCTTGGCAGGGAGATTAAGGCGGTGACGCGCGTACCATTAGAAGGCAGAAGCGTATTTTTGGGAGTATTGAGAGGATTGGGAGAAGGTACTGTAATTGTGGGCGAAGAAGATATCTCCACGGAGATCCCAAGAGATAATATCGCAAAGGCCAAATTAGTGCTCAATATTTAGCGGTTCTTTCCGCAGGCGGACCCAGGATTGAGAAAAGGCAGGGTTAAAGGGATATAGGAAAAGACGAGAAGACGGTTTTGTCAAATGCCATAATCCTTATTCAGCGAGGAAATATATGAACAACGAAATTTTAATGATAATAGATTCAATCGAAAGGGAAAAGGGTATACCAAAGGAAGTGCTTTTTGTGGCTATTGAATCCGCCCTCTTAAGCGCTGCAAGAAAGTTGTTGGGTAAAAATAAGACAGACATCACCGTCAGCATCGATAGAACCACCGGACAGATAAAGGTTATAAGTGACAATAAAAATGTCGATTCAGGCGAATTCGGGAGGATAGCGGCTCAGACCGCAAAGCAGGTGATCATACAGAAGATAAGGGAGGCGGAAAGGGAGGTTATCTTTGACGACTACCATAAGAAGGTTGGAGGCATCGTTACTGGGGGCGTTCATCGTTTCGAAAAAGGCAATATTATAGTGGATCTCGGTAAGACAGAGGCTATTTTGCCGAAGTCCCACCAGTGCCCCAACGAGAGATACAAGCAGGGCGATAGGATACGTGCTTATGTACTGGGTGTCGAAAAGGCAAATCGCGGACCACAGATTGTCCTTTCGAGGTCAGAAGCCGCGTTTGTCAAACGGCTCTTTGAGCTGGAAGTCCCGGAAATTTCAGAAGGTATAGTCGAAATAAAAGCAATATCGCGCGAAGCAGGTGAGAGGACTAAGATCGCCGTTTCATCAAAGGATGAAAAGATAGACCCTGTAGGCGCCTGTGTCGGCATGAGAGGAACACGCGTCAAGGATATCGTGAGAGAGCTTCATGGCGAGAAGATCGATATTGTGCGCTGGAACGACGATATCGGTGAATATCTGAAAGCCGCCATGAGCCCCGCCCAAATCTCTAAGATAAGATTGGACAAAGAGAATAAATCTATAGAGGTCATAGTAAAGGAAGACCAGCTGTCTATAGCCATAGGCAAACACGGACAGAATGTCAGGCTCGCATCCAGGATTATAGGCTGGGAGCTTAATATAAGGTCTGAGGAACAGAAAAAGGCCGCTGGCAAGGCCGAAGAAAAGAAAAAAGTCATAGACATAAAGTCTCTGGACGGCGTGGGCAAGAAGGTGGAATCCATTTTATTGG
>MHFD01000063.1:13123-21553 GCA_001804045.1 Omnitrophica bacterium RBG_13_46_9 | reverse complement strand
GGTGAAATTAAACGGCGTAGGCAAGAAGACTGCGGAAAAGATTATCGCTTCTGCCAAGAAAAACCTGGGGGATGAATCCGGGATCCCCAGCCTTGGTGAATCCGCCACATCCGTCAAAGAAGAAAAGGACGGAGAGCGCCCGAAGTCCGAGACAGATACCACCGACGATTCTCCTAAAGCGGGAGAAAATTAGAATTTCAAATTTTATGAGGTAACCACATGAGCATACGCATTCATCAACTTGCGAAAGAATTCGACATGACAAGCAAAGACCTTATAGCGCGCCTTAACAAGCTTGGCGTTAAGGTAAAAGGGCATATGAGCGTTGTGGACGATGAGACAGCTGAGATCATGCGCCACGAAATAAAGGAACCGCCTAAAAAAGAAGAGAAAAAGCATGAAGCCCATAAAGTCAGGGATGAGGCTAAAAAAGAGAAAAAACCCGAAACCAAGACCGAGATAAAAGAAGAGAAGAAACATGAAGCCCATAAAGTCAGTGATGAGGCTAAAAAAGAGAAAAAACCCGAAACCAAGACCGAGATAAAGGAAGAGAAAAAGCCTTCGAAGGTATTGGAGGTCGAATTGCCCGTTACGGTAAAACAGCTTGCAATGAAATTAAACACAAAGCCAAACGAACTTATAAAGGATCTGATGAAAAAGAATGTCTTTGCAAGCTTGAATCAGAGCCTGGCTGACAATGTCGTGATTGAAATAGCCCGAAAATATGACTATGAGATAAAGAGGCCCCCGACTATGGAAGAAGAGCTTTTGAAAGAACATAAAGAGGCAGAACATCACGGGGAGAAGAAAGGCTTGATTGTAAGAGCGCCGATAGTGACTTTAATGGGACACGTTGACCACGGCAAGACATCTCTTTTGGACTATATCAGAAAGACAAAAATAACAGCAAAAGAAAAAGGCGGGATAACACAGCATATAGGCGCATATGAGGTGGACATCCCAGATAAAGGGCAGGTTACTTTTTTAGACACCCCCGGCCACCATGCTTTTACGGCTATGAGGGCAAGAGGCGCCAACGCAACGGACATCGTAGTACTGGTAGTCGCGGCCGATGACGGAATAATGCCTCAGACCGTAGAGGCCATAGACCATGCCAAAGCCGCAAATGCCCCTATAGTTGTCGCCGTAAATAAATGCGACCTGCCTAACATAAGTCTGGATAAAGTGAAAAAACAACTTTCGGAACTCGAGTTGACTCCCGAGGAATGGGGCGGCAAGACTATCGTCGTCTCTGTTTCGGCTAAAACGGGGGAAGGGGTAGACCGGCTTCTGGAGATGCTTCTTTTGGAAGCCGAGATACTGGAATTAAAAGGCAATCCAAATTTGCGCGGACGCGGGGTTGTCATAGAAGGCAAGCTGTCTCCGGGGCAGGGGCCGGTGGCCACCGTTTTGGTAAAGAACGGCACGCTTAGAGTCGGCGAAGTTGTTTTAAGCGGGCTACATTACGGCAGGGTAAAGGCCATGATTAACGATAAAGGAAAAAGGATTACCGAGGCTCCGCCTTCTACGCCTGCGGAGATCCTGGGTCTTTCAGGTGTGCCGGAAGCAGGCGATGAGTTTTTTGTAGTGAAGGATGAGAAGAAAGCTCGTACCCTTTCCCAGTTGAAACAGGCGGAAGACAGGCTCTTGCGCCTTAAGGGGTTGCAGAGGATGACGCTCGAAGAGCTTTATAAAGGCATAAAAGAGGGGTTGATCAAAGAGCTAAAAGTGCTAATAAAAGGCGATGTCCAGGGTTCTATAGAGGCTTTGAAGAAATCACTCGATGAGCTACCCACCAAAGAAGTAAAACTTAACGTTATTCATATGGGCGTGGGCAACATAAATGAGTCCGACGTGATGCTGGCGCTGGTTTCAAATGCCATTATCATAGGATTTAATGTTAAGGTGGAGCAGAAGGCCGAAGAGATATCCAAGAAGGAGATGGTAGAGATAAAAGTGTACGACATAATTTACGAGGCGATCGCGGATGTCAGGGCCGCGTTGGAAGGACTGTTGGAGCCCGTTATAAAAGAGGTTTTTTTAGGCAGGGCCCAGGTAAGGCAGATTTTTAGGGTTTCGAAAGTAGGCACTATCGCCGGATGCTATGTTGTAAAAGGGGCCATTCCGCGTTCCGGAAATGTTAAGCTTGTAAGGAATAAAGAAGTGATTTATAAAGGAAGGATAAAGTCGCTTAAACATTTAAAGGATGACGTTAAAGAAGCCAGGGAAGGTTTTGAATGCGGATTATCCTTGGAGGGCCATGACAACGTAAAAGCAGGCGATATAATAGAAAGTTTCGCAATAGAAAAGATAACAAGGAGGCTCGAAGGTTAGGGTGCTGATATGATCGCATTCGAACGCAGCACCGAATGCTTGCATGGACGGATACCCGGTTACCCGTCGAGCAGGATTCTATCCATTGCGTCGGTGGCGGGCGGCTTAAGAAAGTACCACCGAACGATTCAGCAAAGAGAGTTGTTTTTTTTCATGCCATGGGCTTTTCCGGTTTTTATTTACCCTAGAGTGGATTTGGAGCGGTCAAGATGCAAAAAAAATTACTTAGCGGTATGAGGCCTACAGGCAATCTGCACCTCGGTCATCTGGTGGGCGCTTTGGACAATTGGATAAAACTCCAGGAGAAATTCGAATGCTTTTATATGGTCGCGGATTGGCATGCCCTCATGAGCGAGTACGAGGATCCGAAGAATATCGAGAAGAACTCGATAGAGATGTTGGCGGATTGGATAAGCTGCGGGATCGACCCTAAGAGAAGCACGGTATTTGTGCAATCGCATGTAAAAGAGCATCTGGAGCTCGATATGGTTTTTTCCTGTTTTGTGCCGCTGCCTTTGTTGGAAAGGAACCCTACTTATAAGGAGCAGCTTAGGGAGATGAGCGGCCGCAATCTTATGACATACGGATTCCTGGGATATCCCGTGCTTCAGGCATCGGATATATTGGTATACAGGGCTCAGGTGGTGCCTGTTGGGATAGACCAAGCGGCCCATCTTGAATTGACGCGGGAAATAGCGCGAAAATTTAACAATCTTTATGGAAAACTTTTTCCCGAACCGGAGACATTGCTTACGGCAACGCCTAAACTTTTGGGAATTGACAATAGAAAGATGTCGAAATCTTTCAGGAATTTCATCACTCTTTCGGATAACCCGCATACAATAAAAAAGTCTGTTATGGCTATGATAACCGACCCAAAAAAGATCCGTTTAGACGATATAGGGCATCCGCAAGTCTGCACCGTGTGCAATTACTATAAAGTATTTGCCCCTGAAATGTCTGATGAAATATTCAGCACCTGCTCCGAGGGTAAAAGGGGTTGTATAAAATGCAAGGAAGCCTTAACCGATATTCTTATCCAAAGGCTGGAGCCTATACGTAGAAAAAGGGAAAAGCTTCTCGACGATAAAGCTGCGCTTACGGATATATTAAGAAAAGGGAATGAAAAGGCGAGGGATATCACTTCGCAGACTATGAGCGAGGTCCGGAAAAAAGTCGGTATTTTTCACGATTTGTAAAATACAAGATTCCGCGCAAGCCGCCTCTCGCCGGCTCGTATAAGAAGAATTATAATGACATATAAAGTACAGCTACCTATATTCGAAGGACCGCTCGATCTATTATTATATCTTATCAAGAAAGAAGAGATCAA
Source organism: Omnitrophica bacterium RBG_13_46_9 (assembly GCA_001804045.1). Lineage (GTDB taxonomy): Bacteria > Omnitrophota > Gorgyraeia > JABMRN01 > RBG-13-46-9 > RBG-13-46-9. Next base: position 17,886 of record MHFD01000063.1, on the reverse strand, counting down.
CATATACGATATACCCATCTCCAAGATTACGGACCAATACCTTGATTATTTGGAGGTGATGAAGCTGTTAGACCTGGATATAGCGGGTGAATTTATCTTGATGGCGGCGACTTTGATGCATATAAAAAGCAGGATGCTCTTGCCTATCGAGAGCACTGAAGAGGATATGGCGGAGGAAGCCGATCCCAGGGAAGAGCTTGTGAGGAAACTCATCGAATATAAGAGATTCAAAGAAGCGGCAAGCGACCTTAAAGGGATGCAGCTAAGACAACGAGACACTTTTTCGCGTTTAAATGTCATGCAGGACCCGCAATTAGTGGATGAAAAACCGTACTTTGAAGCGAGCCTGTTCGACCTTATAACGGCTTTTAGCAAGGTCCTAAAGGAGATCCCGAAAGAGGTGTTCTACCAGGTCGTAAGGGATGAGTTTACCGTCAGCGAGAAGATCCACGAAATACTGCACATTCTGGTCGACAAGACGACAATTTATTTTAGCCAGCTTTTTTACACAGAAGGCGTACCCGGCTCGGGCGGGAAAATAGCAAAAAGCAAAAACGAGATCATAGCTATATTCATGGCCCTTTTGGAGTTGGTGAAACTAAAGGAAGTGGTTATAAGGCAGAGCGCTCCTTTCTGTGAGATAGAGGTATTAAAAAACCCCGAATGGCAGAGGGGTTAGGGGCACTGACTATTTGCTCGTTACGCAGGACGTGGGACGACCGCTCCCCAGCCCTTTCTGTCAGAGTATTGTCCTACTGAAAGGTCTGGGTCGCTCGGACGTAGGACGATTCGGGATGGCACGTTACGCAGCTCATGGCTCATAGCTCTTAGCTCATAGGAAGAAACTAATTGAAATTCATTGAAACTTACGGATACTTATTGAAACGGATTGAAATACGATGGAAATGCGATTGAAATACGGTGGAAATACATTGAAACGAAACCCATTTAAATTGATTGGAAGACATGGACAACGTAGGTTACGTGAAATTCGTTATTAGTAATTCGAAATTCGTATAGGAATCACGAATGTAGTCTGTCGAATTTCGCTATATATAAGCAACTTTAAGAAACATTAAGCAACATCAAGAAACCTTAAGAAACATTTTTCAATTTGCCCGTCGTAACAGCAGGGTATGGGAAAAGCATAAAATGGCAGAATCGATGATCAAGCGAATAATAGAGGCGCTTCTTTTTGTAAGCGAAAATCCGATCGCGGTAAAGGACTTAAAGCAAGCGCTTGATGGATTGGAGGAGGATCAGATAAGAGAGGCCGTTGAGCAGTTGCGCGATGACTATGTCAAGCAAGGGAGGAGTTTTGGGATAGCCGAGTTGGCCGGCGGTTATCAGATAGTCACAAATCCGGAATTCGCCCCATGGATTAATAAATTGTTTAAACGTGAAGAGACAAGGCTTTCGACGCCTGCGCTGGAGACGCTGGCTATCATCGCTTATAGGCAGCCGATAACCCGCAGCGAGATAGAAGGCATAAGAGGTGTTAACGTGGACGGTGTCATAAAGACTTTGCTGGACAAAGACCTTATAAAGATAAGGGGAAGAAAGGATGCGCCGGGAAGACCGATTACATACGGCACGACAGATGAGTTTCTGAAGCGTTTCGGTTTGAAGGGACTGGAGCAATTGCCGAAACTCCGCGAATTCGACCAGCGCGATTTGGATTTTGGCAAGGAGGAAGTCATACAGTTAGAGATAGAAAATACGACGGCAAATGAGAAGACAGCTTATGAAAGCACGCCTGCGCCGTCAGGCAACGAAACACAAGATGATCATACGGACGGAAAGGAGGTCGATGAAAATGCGCCTGACCGAAGTTCGGCGTAAAATAGATCGCATTGACGCAAAAATAGTAGATCTTTTGAATAGACGCGCCAAAACGACCTTAGAGATAAGGAAGATAAAGAAGAGGTTAAAACTGGATGTCTATACCCCGCACAGAGAGAAAGAGATTTATGAGAATGTATTGAAGCAGAATAAGGGCCCGCTTTCCGACCAGTCCTTAAGAGCCATCTACAGGGAGATCATGTCCGGTTCGTTAAGCCTTGAGAGACCTACGAAAGTGACATATTTGGGGCCACCGCTTACGTTTACCCATTTGGCCGCTCTTAGCAAATTCGGTTCGAGCGTCGATTATGTGGAATGCAGCGGCATTGGAGAGGTGTTTACCGAGGTAGAAAAAGGAAGAGCTGACTATGGAGTCGCGCCGATAGAGAATTCCATAGAGGGCGCCGTAAATTACACATTCGATATGTTCGTGGATTCGAACCTTAAGATATGCTCGGAGATATATCTTGAAATCTCCCATAATCTGCTCGGCAAGGTCAGGGACCTTAAAAGGATCAAGAAAGTTTATTCTCATCCCCAGGTTTTCGCACAGTGCAGGCGGTGGATCGAGAAGAATATCCCGATGGCGGAACTTGTAGAGGTTTCCAGCACGACAAAGGCCGCGCAACTCAGCTCTAAAGGTAAAGACACGGCGTGCATAGCCAGTCTCCTGGCCGCCAAAAAATACGGACTCCGGATTTTAGAGAGCGGCATCGAGGACACGGCCCATAATGTCACGAGGTTTCTTGTTATCGGCACGAGTTTGGCGGAACCTACGGGAAATGACAAAACGTCCATAATGTTTTCCATTAAGGATAGGGTTGGGGCGCTCCACGATATGCTGGTTCCTTTCAAAAAGAACGGCATAACCCTTACTAAGATAGAATCCAGGCCTTCTCGCCTGAAGGCCTGGGAATATTATTTCTTTGTGGATCTGGAGGGCCACTATAAGGATGCAAAGACTAAAAAGGCGTTGTCAGAGCTAGAAAAGGGATGTACTTATATCAAAGTGCTTGGGTCATATCCGGTGGGTAAGTGATCTGTAAGGCGGATTTACGCAGATTGCCCGCATGGGGCGTTTATACTTTTCATATATACGCGAAACCTAGTTAAAGTCAAAGAGTAAAATGGAAAAGTTAGCAAAAGAGAGCATTTTAAAAATAAAGTCATACATACCCGGTAAGCCCATTGAAGAGGTAAAGAGGGAATTGAGGCTTAAATCGGCTGTCAAGCTTGCCTCGAACGAAAATGCCCTGCCGCCTTCAAAGAAAGTCGTCCGCGCGGCAAAGAGAGCGCTTATGTCCCTTAATCGTTATCCGGACGGCAACTGCTTTTATCTTAAAAGGGCTTTGGCCGATCGTTTCAGGATGAGCCCGGATAATGTAATAATCGGCAACGGCTCCGATGAGATCATCGTCCTGACGCTTCGGGCTTTTCTCAGAAGCGATGAAGAGGTTATCATCGCCAGGCCCACTTTTCTTATATATGAGATAGCATCGCAGATTGAAGGCGCGAAGGTAAAATTCGTTCCTCTCAAGAATTTTAGATACGACATTCCCGGAATAGTGCGTCTTATTTCAGACAAGACTAAGGTTATCTTTATAGCCAATCCCGATAACCCTACAGGGACATACGTTACAAAAAAAGAGATAAATTTCCTTATCTCCAGGGCGCCCAGGGATACCATACTCTATTTTGACGAGGCATACTTTGAATTCGCAAAAGACGTAAGCGATTATCCGGATACAATAAAGTATTTGTCTGCACCCAGCGGAAAAGGCAAAAATATTATCGTGACCAGAAGTTTCTCGAAGATATACAGTCTTGCCGGCGCAAGGGTAGGTTATGGGGTCGCGAAGAGATCTATTATAGATTGTTTGAACAGGGTGAGAGAGCCGTTCAACGTGAATTCCGTGGCACAGGAGGCGGCTTTAGCCGCTCTGGATGATAAAAGGCACATAGAAAGGACGTTGAGGCTTGTTAAAAAAGGAAAATTTTTTCTGTATAAGAAACTGGATTCCTTGGGAATAGGGTATATACCCAGTGTGACCAATTTCATATTGATTGATATGGGTAAGCAGTCGAAAGATGTGTATAAAAAACTTTTGGAACACGGCGTTATCGTAAGAGAGATGTCCCCATGGAGGCTTAACAATTTTATCAGGGTAACTATAGGGACAATGGACGAGAATCGCAGGTTTATCAGGGCTCTTAAGAAGATATTATAGCAGGTTCGCAACTTGCGGTCGGCGATTTGCGGACTGGATTTTGCGCGCCGCTTGTCGCGTATCGCGAGCACAGAGGAGAGTCATATATGATAATAGTTTTAAAACCGGGGTCTACAAAGGAACAGGTAAAGCACATTGTAGACAGGATCAAGAAGATGGGCTTGAAATCTTGGGTATCCAAAGGCGTCGAAAGGACTATAATCGGAGTAATAGGCGTGGAGGATGCCATCCGCCTGGCGCCGCTGGAGGTCTTTCCCGGTGTCGAGAAGGTAATGCCTATTCTCAAGCCTTACAAGCTCGTTTCGCGGGATTTTCAAAAAGAGAACAGCGTTATAGAGTTAGGTAACGGTGTAAAAATAGGAGGCAAAGAGATAGTGGTAATGGCCGGGCCTTGCTCGGTAGAAAGGGAAGACCTGCTTCTTGATATCGCCAGAAAGGTGAAGAAAGCCGGCGCCAAGGTTTTGCGCGGAGGGGCGTTTAAGCCGCGGACAAGCCCTTACAGCTTCCAGGGGTTGGGAGAGGAAGGGCTGAAATATTTAAAAAGAGCCAAGGACGAAACGGGCCTTCTGATCGTCACAGAGCTTATGGATTTAAGGAATCTCGAGCTTGTGGAGAAGTGCGCCGATATCATCCAGATAGGCGCCAGAAATATGCAGAATTTCGATTTGCTAAAAGAGGTCGGGCGCTCGAGAA
>MHFD01000063.1:7535-13113 GCA_001804045.1 Omnitrophica bacterium RBG_13_46_9 | reverse complement strand
TCTCAAGAGGGGCATGTCGAATACCATCATGGAGTTTCTCATGTCAGCCGAATACATCCTTTCAGAAGGGAATTTCAATGTTATATTGTGTGAACGCGGCATAAGGACATTCGAGGATGCCACCAGGTTTACCCTTGATATAAGCGCCGTTCCCGTTATAAAAAATTTCAGCCATCTGCCGTGTATCATAGATCCCTCTCACGCTACGGGCAAATGGGGCCTTGTGCCTCCGTGCGCCAGGGCAGCTGTTGCTGCCGGGTGTGACGGGCTCATTATTGAGGTGCATCCGAATCCGGAAGAGGCATTGTCAGACGGTGCCCAGTCCCTCTACCCGGAGAAATTTACCGAATTGATGCAGAATTTGGGCAAGGTCGCAAAGGCGGTGGGGAGGACGATCTAATGTATATGCAAGGTCACCACGTCACCTGTCACCAGGTCACCAGATTCATTAGTCAATTATCACTGGTGACTTTGTGACCTAGGCGTGTAGGGTGTTAGTTATGAAGCTGTTTAACAGGGTAGCGATAATAGGCGTAGGGGAAATAGGCGGTTCAATAGGTAAAGATCTAAAGGCGAGAGGTCTTGCTAAAGAGATTATAGGTATCGGCCGCAGGAGAAGCTCTCTTATAAAGGCGAGGACCGCAGGAGCTGTTGATAAGGATTTCCTGGTAGATAGGATCGGAAATGGCGTGAAGGACGCCGACCTTATAATATTAGCGACGCCGGTAGGCAGGATGGCGGAATTGGGCAAAAAAGCGGCTTTGAGCGCCAAAGAAGGCGCTATTATGACCGATGTGGGCAGCACAAAAGGTATGATCGTAAGATCGTTGGAAAAAATTCTGCCTGAAAAGGTAAGATTTGTAGGCTCTCATCCGATGGCCGGCTCCGAGAAGGGAGGGCCGCTTAGCGCAAGGTTGGATCTTTTTGAAGGCCGAGATTGTTTCATCACCAGAACGAAAAATACCGATGAGGAAGCGCTTGAGATAGTGAAGAAATTTTGGAAGCGCTTGGGTGCGAATACCATAGAAGTGACCCTGGCCGAACATGACAGAATAGTCGCGAAAATAAGCCAGATGGTGCACCTCGTGGCTTCCTGTCTTATCATCGCTAACAAGGATGTGCTTAGGTATGCGGCGTCGGGCTTTCGTGATACGACGAGGATCGCCCTTTCGGATCCGGTGTTGTGGAGAGATATATGCCTGACCAATAATAAAAATATCGCGAGATCCCTGGATGAACTTATCGTGATTTTGCGTAAATTCCGGAACGCGATCTTAAAAGAAAAAGCTGCACATATCGAGAGAATGCTGGGAAAGGCCAGGGAATTGCGTCGGACTCTGGGTTGATATGCTTAGATGAAAACGCTGAATGTAGTAGCGATAGACGGACCCGCAGGTAGCGGCAAGAGTACAGTCGCGAAAAAAGTGGCCGAGAAACTCGGATTTTTATATATAGACACGGGCGCCATGTATAGAGCTCTTACGTTAAAGGCTATAAATGCCGGGTTGGATTTCAACAAAAAGAGGAGTCTCATAGATCTTTCTAAAAACATAGACATCGAGTTAAAGGAATCAGGCGATTCTTTAAAAGTTTATCTGGACAAACAAGATGTAAGCGAGCAGATAAGGACTATGGAGGTCACGACAAAAGTAAAACTGCTGGCTTCTCTGAAAGAGGTCAGGGCTAATATGGTCAGGCTTCAGCGAAAACTGGGCATGTCAGCTAAGGGCGTTGTGCTTGAGGGGCGGGACATAGGTACGGTTGTATTCCCTGAGGCTAGATATAAGTTCTATTTAGACGCAAACCTAGAGACAAGGGTCAAAAGGCGTTTCGAGGAACTCAAGTGTAAAGGTTTTTCGGTTTCTTTAGACGAGATAAAAGAGGATGTGAAGAATAGGGACACAGCGGACATGACAAGGAAAGCGGGCCCATTAAAAAAAGCAGAAGAAGCGGTCGCTATAGACACGACTGATATGAGCGTGGAGGGGGTTGTAAAGGAGATATTGGATTCTGTTAAGGCCGATAATATATGAGAGTGGTTATATGTAAAATCAGCCTCGCCTGCTTTTAGCCGGCAGGACTTAAACGCCTTTTGGGTTTAAAATATTTTATATAATGATATATTTGCTCTCTCGCCTGATTTTTAAATTTATTTTACTTCTTTTCTTTGGATTTGAGGTTAAAGGCAGGGAGAATATACCTAAGAAAGGCCCTTTTATTATGGTTTCGAATCACACAAGCTATGTTGATCCAGCCGTTGTGGGGGTGGCGTGCAATACCGTTCCACTGGTATTTATGGCGAAAAAAGAGATTTTTAACGTCCCCATACTGGGTCCATGGGTAAAAGCGGTCGGCTGCATTCCGGTCGGACGCGGTTCGCGTGAATTCAAACCGTTGAAAGAAGCGTTGCAAAGATTAAAGTGCGGGGAATCGCTCTGCATATTTCCTGAGGGAACGCGTTCTCCGGATGGGAATTTGCAGAAGGCGCAGCCGGGCATCGGATTAATTGCGGCAAAATCAGGGGCGCCTGTAGTTCCGGCCTATGTTTCCGGAACGAATAAGGCCATGCCTAAGGGGAAAAAGTACATAACGCCTTGCAAGATAACGGCGAAGATCGGGAAGATCGTTGACCTGGGCGAGTGTCTCCGTGCCCCGCAAAAGAGACATACCTATGACTCCATCGGTGAGAGAGTGATGTGTTCAATATCTGAATTAAAAAGCGATGCATAAGATATAATCGGACGATCACGGGTATTAAAAACAGATTCCGGAGATAATAAATCTACGGGGTCTTTCAAGAGATCTCCGAGATCGGTTTAAATGATGCGCAGGACAGAAATAATCGTTTCTTCTCATTCAGATTTTTGTTTCGGTGTTCAAAGGGCTCTCAATATCGCGAAAGAGGCCCTTAAAAAAAATAGAATTGTTTATTCAGTGGGCCCTATTATACATAACCCTCAGGTGGTCAGTGAATTCTCTCGGGAGGGCCTAAAGATTATAAATGACGTAAAAGAGATATGCGCCTTGCGCGCAAAGGGGAAATCAAAAAAGATAAATTTGCTTATTCCATCACACGGCATCAGTCCGGAGGTATTAAGGAAAAATAGGATCGCTTTTATTGATACGACCTGTCCTCTGGTAGAGAGGGTGCAGCGAATAGTAAGGGATTTGAGCAGGAAGGGGTACTTTATCATTATCGTCGGCGACAAAAAGCACCCTGAGGTCAGGGGCCTGGCGGGCATAGCAGGGAAAAATTTCCGCGTCCTTAAAAATAAGAGAGAAGCAAAAGCTTTTAATTTTCCGCAAGGCGCGTCTGCGCCTGCGGAGAAAAAATTGAAGAGGATCGCGCTGATTTCGCAGACCACGGCGTCCGTTTCTAATTTCAAAGAAATTTTGTCCGAAATAGCGAAAAAGGACTTTAAGGAACTGGTAAGCTTCAATACCATATGCAAAAATACGATTGATAGACAATCCGAAGCCCAGCGTATTGCGCGAAGGGTTGAGGCGATGATCGTTATAGGAGGTAAAAATAGCGCAAATACATCAAAGCTTGCAAAGGCGTGCAGAAAGATTAATAAGAATACCTGTCATATCGAGACCAGAGAGGACTTAAAGACGGAGTTTTTAAAGGGTAAAAAGAGCATAGGGATAGCTACGGGAGCATCCACGCCCCCCTATGCCATTAAAGAAGTGGTGGAGAGGATAAGGAGGAATGATATTTAATGGTAGAAAATGACACAAACGAAAAAGAAGAATTAACGCAAGAGGTATCGCATATTTACGTGGACTCTGTAAAGCATCTGGAGGAAGGGCAGATCGTAAAGGGTAAGATAGTAAGTATTACGCCCCAGCATGTGATCGTCGATATAAATTATAAGTCGGAGGGCGCAATCCCCATAGGGGAATTTCGCGCGGCGGAAAACCTCAAGGTAGGCGATGAGATCGACGTATTGCTTGAGTCAAAAGAAGACGAAAGCGGAATGGTGGTGCTTTCTAAGGAGAAGGTGGAACGCGCCCTGGGATGGGACAGGATTATAAAAAGCTTCAAAGAAGGCGATATCATAGAGGGGGCGGTTATAAATAAGGTAAAAGGCGGGTTCATGGTCGATGTCGGGGTGGAGGCATTTTTGCCTGCGAGCCAGGCAGTCTTGAAAGAGACCGAAAAAGTGGATAGCGGTCAGACGGTCGAATTCAAGATCCTGAAGATCAATAAGGTGCGCAAAAATGTCGTACTATCGAGAAAAGGAGCCCTTATTTATAAACGGGACGAGGAGAAGAAAAAGGTCATCTCTTCGCTTACGAAAGGCATGATTGTAAAAGGGGTAGTCAAAAACATCACTGATTTCGGGGCTTTCGTCGATATCGGAGGCGGTATAATAGGGCTTCTTCATATAGCAGATATGAGCTGGGGCCGGATAAATCATCCCAGCGAGGTTGTCGCTGTCGGAGATGAGGTCGAAGTGGTGATTTTGGATTTCAACAAGGACGAGATGAAGTTCTCTCTCGGTATAAGGCAGAAGACCAAAGACCCGTGGGAAGACGTAGGAAATAAATACCCAGCGGGAAATAAGGTCACCGGCACGGTTGTGAGTCTGGCGCCTTACGGTGCGTTTGTAGAGTTGGAAAAGGGGATCGAAGGTTTGGTGCATATCTCCGAGCTTTCCTGGACCAAGAGGTATAGCTCTCCAAGCGAACTCCTTGCTATCGGTGACAGAGTGGAGGTCATGATTTTAGAGATAGACAAGGATGGCAGAAAGATTTCCCTGGGCATGAAACAACTGGAACAGGACCCCTGGCAGGGGATCGAAGAGAGATACACAGTCGGCCAAAGGATAAAAGGCAAGGTAAAACACATAACGGATTACGGGGCATTTGTTAACCTGGAAGAAGGGATAGACGGTCTTGTGCACGTCTCCGACATCTCATGGACAAAAAAGATAGCTCATCCCAAGGACGTCATTAAAAAAGGAGATAAGATAGAGGCGGTAGTCCTTTCGGTAGACGGTGTGAACAGAAGAATCGCGCTTGGTATAAAACAGCTTACGCCTGACCCCTGGGACCAGATACAGGCCAAATATACTCCTGATACCGTGATAAAAGGTAAGGTCACGAAAATAACGAATTTCGGCATGTTTATAGAACTTGAAACGGACCTTGAGGGGCTGCTTCACATTTCGGAGATAGAACTCGGTCCGGACGAAAGGCTGGAGACAAAATTTAAAATCGACGATGAAGTGGAAGTAAGAATATTACGCGTTGACGGCATACAGAAGAAGATCGCGCTGAGTATGAAAAAGTGATTTAAAGGACTGGCCCGTATATAAATTTTAATTAACACCCATTCCTTTCCTGGGGTATAAGCAAAAGGCATAGCTTAAGACCGCCTTTTAGGTCATTGGGGCCTGTAAGGCGGTTATTTTTTTGGCTTTATTATCCCTCTCTCCTCTCCTAAAAGAGTAAACTAGACTAAATACACCCCTAGCGTAGCAAAAAGACCGTCTCTTCGCAAGATCTTATTCTTTTAGCCTGTTTTGGCGGGTATTCTTCCGCTTGCCGCTCCCTCGGGGATAGGCGCCCC
>MHFD01000063.1:181-7492 GCA_001804045.1 Omnitrophica bacterium RBG_13_46_9 | reverse complement strand
TAATCTATATTGCGCCTCTGTATTCGCGATTTTTGACAGTCGCTCCAGAACGCCCGCCAAAGCAGGCCTTTAGTATTTTATACCGATGATGTTACTCGATTCCTTCACATCAAAGAACGCATGACCCGGGAACTCATAGCCTCCTTCTTTGAGTTTGTATCCCGTATGCCGCCTATTAAAATTATAATCTCTCATAAACTTTTCTAAGTCGTTATTAAGAACCTCTATCGGAGCATAAGGCCTGGATAATAGACAGAGATAAAACTCCTGCCAGATGGTCTGATTTAATCTTTCGGCATAACCGTTGGTACAGCGATGAGCGGGCTTGGTTTACGGTATGCTTGATTTCGCATTTTTTGCATATCCTCGCAAAACAGCCGTCAACATCCTTGTGTCTTGCCGAGTAAAATTCAACCCCCCGACCCGCAAGGACTCGCTTTATTTTAAAAGTGGGCACATTTACGAGCATATGATTGACTAACAGTCTACTCGAGTGCCGAATAGTATAATGTAATTAGGGAATTAAAAAGTTACATTCCTGTGACACACTGCGTCAAATTTTATGATATATTTTTTATATGTTTATTACGAAATATATGGATAAAATTTGGGTTAAACCCATTCTCTGGGTATTATTATGCGCATTTTTTGTAAATAGTATACCGGACATCCAGGAAGCTCATGCGCTTGCGCCGTGGGCCGGGACTGAAAAGATCTATGTCCGGCGCGATATGCTGCGCATGGCCATCGAGAGGCAATTCCCGTTTGTATCCGCCGATTCAGAAGAAACGCGCCACCTTTTAGCATCTAATAACTCCGATATAGTAATACTGCCGGGTGGAAATGGTATCCAATACATAATGTCAAAAGAAGCATCTTATGACGATCTTAGGTTTTTGCGTGGGCTCGCATACGCGGAGACAAAAGCAGCGATGGAGATTGTCTCAAGGGAAGACGCAGCGCGATACGGGGCCATAAAAGACCTTCTGCTTACGCAAAAAGAAATGATGGATGCGTATTTTGACCTATTCCCTTTCAATAGAGATCTTCCGGGCAACGCGCTCCTCAATGATGTCGTCGCGCGGGCATTTGAACTATTACAACTTGCGGAACAGGGTCTGATTGAGAAAAAAGAGCTCTCAGAGAAAGAGAGACGCTTTCTCGCCGCCACAAGCCCCATAGTCATGACAAACAAGCATAACTATTTCACCGGTGTTTTTTGGGATTGGAATGTGCGCCAGACGAAAATTCGCGTAGCCCTCGCGAACGGTCAGAGATTCCATGAACCCACAAGGCCTTACATGACGGAGCGATACGACGCCATTATGAGGCCGACACTTCCCGAAGTCGGTGGATTCAGACACCAGGCCGAAAGCGTCCGCGCCGTGTTGGCGGAAATGGCAAAGGAGCTCACCGGTATTATCACGTCCGGAGAGCTGCCCTACGCGGGCATACTGGCATCGATCGAGACCGATATTGTGGTGCCGGGTACTGGACTAGATACCCAAGAGGTGCCTGTTATGAATGCGCAGCAGGCGCTTGTCTTTTATCTTGATATGACGCGGAAAGCCGCTGCCGGCGGGCTGTCGGTGGATGGGACGATGCTGATAGGCAGCAACCTCGCTGCGATGGATGATATCATCAACGCAGCATACGGGAACGCTGATTCCGATGAAGAGAAGCAGGCTATCAAGGAGTTGTACAATCTCTTTGACCGGCTCATGGTCAGTATGCGGGCGTACCTTGCCGTCAACGAAGCGCTTCGTCATGGAGACCTTTTTGAAGGCAAAGATGCTGAATCGCGAATCGTCTTGTTTCTGCAAGACCCGAACGAAAATATCGAGGACAGGCTTTACCTGGCTTCGGCGCTTTTCCTTGTCGGAAACAGTACGCTCGGAATCAAAACTCTCATGGCCGAGGGTGTCTCGAGAAGCCTCTCCCCGGAAATACGGCAGTGGCTATCGCACGGCATCAGTCTCACGTATCACGATTACAGGCGGTTGGCTCAGAAAGAGGATAGGCGCATGGCGAGTATGGACGTTTACAGGAGGATTGCGGCCGCTTCGTCGACCGATGAAAAAATCTCGACCTGTATCCTTGCGGAAGACCTCATCAGGAACGGTATTCTTGATTCGTCGCAGGTACCCGGGCCGCTTAAAGAGAGAGTACTGCGTGAGATCATGGCTTTAAGCACTATCATGGATATTGCTTTTAGCATGACACTCGCCAATATTGTCGTGTTTACCGAACCGGAAATGTCACTTGAAATCGTTGAAAAGGGACGGCATTCAAACTTTGTCTTCCCTGTCTTTATGGCTCTTAACATACAGGCAGATGAGGGGTATTATACCGGAGCATTTCTGGAAAGAACGAAAAAATTGTTGAGAGAAAAACGTGACTCGTCGCTCTGGCCGGAAATCGACCGGGAAACAAGTATTCAAAGACCTGCGCATCAAAGAGTGTGTGAGTTTTTAAAAGAGCGGGCGATCCACGACGCGAGAGACCTTGGCAATGTCAGGGTCTTTAAGGCAGCGTATCATCCAACTGTGAAAAGCGACAGGGCTGTCCAGGAAAAATATAAGGAATCAATAAAACGTACGTACAGAGTAGCCAAGAATACCCCGCGGCACCTCTTCCTCCCTTCGTTTGTCGAACCATGGACCGTGGTAGACAAAGCTCTGTATATTCCGCTAGGCCACACGCAGACAGTCTCCCAGCCCACTATGGTGCAGTGGATGACTGCGCTTTTGAACCTGCAGGGTACGGAAAAGGTTAAGGAAATAGGAACTGGGAGCGGATATCAGACAGCGCTTCTCGCGCAGCTCGCGAAAGAGGTACATACGGTAGAAGTCTACGAGGACCTCTCGAAAGAAGCCGAGCGCACCTGCCGTAATCTTGGACTTGATAACATAACTTTCTATGTCGGAGACGGAGGCAAGAAACTTGCGGAGAAAGGCTCGTTTGACGTTATCATGGTGACAGCGGGCATGGAAGAAATACCAGCCCATCTTGCCGAAGAACTGAGCCCGAACGGCGGCCGTCTCATAGTTCCCATACGAACACGCCATGTCGAGCGTTTAGATTCCGGGTATGAGCTTTATCTCGTGGTAAGAAACGCCGATAACTTCAGGTATATAGCGTGCGGAGTCACCTTGTGGGTGCCTTTCGTGTCAAGAGAGGGAAAGGAGAAAGTCTATGAAGGCGCGTATCTCGGCTCTCCCGTAAGACTGGAAGAGACCGACAATTTGGCGAAACACGTTCTCGGAAGAAAGCCGGAGATTGCCAAAAATCACCCCACCCGAAAAGAACCACCCCTAGGCTCGCCGGCTACGTTTATCGAGACACTCTATACGCGCTTCAAAGGCGGGCCGGTTACGGCAAAAGTAATCGCGCAGGAGCTGGGACTCAAGTCCTCGACTATTCATATTGACGCGAGCGGCTTTAGAAATGCCGGGCTCATAACCATACGCGGGAGAGGTGATACTGCCGTTATAGAAATGGCGGTAAAAGAGCTCAAGCCCGAGATAGTGGATGAACTTAAACGTGAACTTGCTCCTCTTGGATATAGGGCACGTCCCGGCGACGTAAATAGAATTACGAGCAGCGTTTTAGAGCGCCACGGCATAGAGGTAAAGAAAAGAGTCAGTCTGGGTGACGGGACGTTTACTCCCATGGAGGATATTCCGATTATCCGCATTCAGCTGCGTGGAGGGGCCGGAAAAGAGAGGGAAGAATATCGAACTAAGCTCGAAGAAATGCTTTTCAAGCATCTCAGCAACCTGGCGGGTACCTCCGAACGAGGGCTTACGCCGGCAGAAATCCGGGAATTTTCATCAGTTATCGCGAACGCGCTCGTCAGGTATGACGAACCGTCGCTCGAAAATCTGCAGGAAAGAAATATCCTGCCGGCCGGAGCCAAAGACGCGATTCTCGGGCTTGCGGAGCTGCCCGATGACGTCTTGGAAGAGTTCGCGAAAAAGATCATCGCAATCGTCGATGCGTATAAAGCATTGAATCTCACGCCGCCGAGACTCTGGAAACTCCTTTCGAATTTTATCACCGTGGAAGAACTCGAGCTTTACAAGAAACTTTTTCCCGAAATCGATGCCTCGGACATCATATTTATAAGTTATAACCAACCACGGAAGGCACGTGAGAGGTTACAGGCTATTGTTGATACGAAAGACACGATGAAGACGGAGCGGGAATTCAGGCGCGTATCCGAATGGCTCCTTACGCAGTTCTGCGTGCGCAATCCGGAGGACCCACGGGAATCCCTGCGTGGGGCGATTAAAACCGTGGAAACCTTGATATCACGAGGCGCATACAGTGCCGTTCCCTTTGCAACGGCGCTTTTCATATGCATGAAATATCCCGGAGCGATCGAGGAACATCTTGACCGGTTTCTTGAAGGAAGTGAGCAACCCGTAAGCCGGGTGTCTGAAAATGCGATTCCTGCTGTCGTAAGAAATAGGTTCAAAGAACTTACCAGAGAAGAAGAAAAATACAGGGCAGACCTTGCGGGAAGGATTTCAAAAACATTGGAGCGAGTCGCGTCCGGCATGCCGGCCGAAGAAAGGGAGACGTACGCCGGGATCGCCGCAAATTCGCTCGTCAAGTATGACCGCCGGTCCCTCGACAGCCTCATCATGAGAGAGATATTAATTCCCAAAGATGCGCACGCGATAGCGGAGAGAAGGCGATTCTCGACAGAACGCCTGGCAGCGGCGATTGTGACCGTTGTGGACGGGTATAAAGAGCTCTCCATAAATCCGACAAACAGAAAGAAGCTCCTAAACTTCTTCTATACCCGGGATGAAATCGAAGCTATAATGGCGGCTTTTCCGGATATTCCTAAATATGGCATACTTCGCGCCTGTTTGGTCTACCCGAAAAGAGAGAGCAAGATACGATTCCTGAAAGACATAAGAGATACAAGAGAAGCGATAAAGAAAGAAGCTGAATTTCGCGACCTGCCGCTTTGGGCCATTGCCAATGCCTGCATAAAGCATCACGGAGACCCTAGGAGTTTCTTGCGAAGTTTTATAGCGGGTAAGACCACAATATTCAGCAAGACCATCGATGAAATCCGGGCCAGACAAAGCCGGGCTTCTACCGCCCCTCCCGGCTCGCCGGCCGCGTTCATAGAGGTGCTCTGCAAGCGTTTCAGCGGAGGACCCGTAACAGCAGAGAAGCTGGCTCAAGAGCAGGGGCTGAAAGTCAGCACTATACTGCGCGATGCGAGGGGATTCAGGCAGACAAAGCTCATTTCGCAGGTCGGCACCGATGGTAACGCCGTAATAGAGATAAAAATAAAAGGCCTCCCCGAAAGTTTTGTCAACGATTTAAGAGATAGTTTAATACCATTGGGCCCTACTCCTTATGTTCGCGATGTTGCCCGTGTTATACGCGAGGTTGCAGACCGACATGGTGTTGAGTTAGAAAGAGAGCATAAAATCGGAGACGGCACTTTCCGGCCTATGGCGGATATAAAGATCGTACGCAGGAAATATATGGGACGTTTTCACTCTACCTTAGACGGAGATTACTATTCGCGGCTTAATGCCCGTATCAGCGATTTACTAAGCGCTCAAGCGGGCACTTCGGAATTCGGATTAGAAAAAGCGGAAGTCAATGAGTTTTCCTCGCTTATCGCAAATACCCTTGTGCGTTTTGACAGTCAATCGCTTGCGAGCCTTGAGACGCGCGGCATTTTGCCGGAGGGCGCTGCGAAGGCGATCGAGAGTCGAGTAGAAATCCCACAAAAACAATTGGAAACATTCGCAGCCACTATTATTTCCATAGTAGATGCCTATAAAAAGGTAAACATGACAAGCTTGCAACAAAAGCGTTTTATATCAAAATTCGTAACGGTAGAGGAGATCGAGCTATATAAGACGCTATTTCCTGAAATTAGCATCGACCATATCCTTACCATTTGCGGCTGTTATTCGCAACCGAAAGAAGCCATGAAAAAAGCCGTTGACACAAAGAACATAATGAAAGAAGAGGCGGAATTTAAAACTGTCCCCGAACATATTATTCTTGCAGCGTGCCTGCAGCGTCCGCAGGACCCGAGAGGACTATTGAGAGATGCGATAAAAACTGCCGGCGACATCACGGAAGAAGGGCCGTATGCCGCTATACCGTTTTCTATCGCACTCTTTACCTGTGTACGTTATCCGGGCAAAGTAACGGCCCATTTGGATGCGCATATTTCGCATAGACATAAACCGGCCGATATAACAAAACCCGCAGGGGAAGAGGTTATTCCCCACGTAACAAGGATACAGAATAAAGGAGAACTTAGCGCTGAAAAGAGTGCGTATGGAGAGAAGCTTAAACTTAGTCTGGCGAAATCGCTTAAACAAATTGACAATACTATGCCCGATGAGGAGATTGAAGATTACGCGTCCGCGGCGGTTAATGCGCTTCTCAGATACGACAAGAGATCTCTCGGTAACCTTGTTTTAAGGGGCATATTGAGTCCGAAGGCGGAGGCGGCAATACTGGATTTAAAGAGATTTCCTACAGAAGAGTTGGCAGGCGCCATAATTGAGATTATTGACGGGTATAAAAAATTATTTATCAAGCCTAAGAGAAGAGCGGAACTACTCGGCAATTTTTATACTGCAGAGGAGATCACTGCTATAATTAGCGTCTTTCCTGATTTAGCAAGAAATGTCATCTTGGAATCGTGCATACATCGGGCGGATAGAGAGACAAGGACAGCGTATTTGAGAAGCGTGCGGCACGCTATAAATATGGTCGCAGAAAGCAAAGAATTTAGGAGCCTTCCTCCATGGGTCGTAATGCAGGCTTGTGCGATGAATCCTAATGACGCCGAAGAATGCTTGCGTCAATTCATGCGGGGTGAAATTAGAATATTCGGCAAAACCTTTAGCGATTTAGCAAACTCCCGGGGCTCGAACGCGGCTACTAAAGAACCTCCTCCCGGCTCACCGGCTAAGCTTATAGAGACTCTCTATAAGCGCTTCAAGGGCGGGCCGGTCACGGCAAAAGCGATCGCGCAGGAGCTAGGACTCAAGGCCTCGACCGTTCTCGTTGATGCATACGGGTTCAGGAGAGCCGGGCTCATAACCATACAGGGAACGGGCGAAACCGCCGTGATAGAATCGGTAGTAAAAGAGCTCGAGCCCGGGATATTGGATGAACTAAAACAGGAACTGATCCCCCTCGGGTACAGGGCTCGTGCCCGCGACGTAGAGAAAGTCACGGACAGCGTTTTAGAGCGTCATGGCATAACGGTGAAGAAGGGGATCAGCCTGGGCGATGGGACATTCTCTCCCA
>MHFD01000063.1:0-166 GCA_001804045.1 Omnitrophica bacterium RBG_13_46_9 | reverse complement strand
CGAGCCGTCACTCGAAAACCTTCAGGAAAGAAATATCCTGCCGGCCGGAGCCAAAGACGCGATTCTCGGGCTTGCGGAACTGCCCGATGACGTCTTGGGAGAATTTGCGAAGAAGATCATCGGGATCGTGGACGCGTATAAGGCATTGGATATCAGGCAGCAGAGA
>MHFD01000062.1:25642-26926 GCA_001804045.1 Omnitrophica bacterium RBG_13_46_9 | reverse complement strand
GGAGTCCTGGGATTTGCGGTCGATCCGGATAGTATCGAAGAAATAGTAAACGCTATACATTTGGCATGCGAGGTTAAAGAGAATAGAACCGACCCGGAATGCTTGACAAAAAACGTCAAAGAGCATTTTGGTGCCGAAATATTTTATAAAAAAACCAAAGAGATTTTTGAGGAATTCTTATCATGAGAAGAAGCGTCTTTTGCATAGTATGGGTGTTACCCCTATAGTCATACATCACGCTTCTGCGCGTTCTCCAGAAAAGAGATTTTTTCCGACATCTCAGCCGAAATCGCGAAAGAAAAAAACGCGCTTATTTACGACATGAAATCAGACTTTAGCCGGTATGGCGATAAAAAAGACGGACTATTTATTGAAACAGGGGTCCATGTTACCCCCAAAGGCGCAGAGGTTATGGCAGAAGGACTCTATGAGTTGATTCTTAAGAATTTAACCCGCCTTCGGGCCTGCCTCGCCGGCAAGGCGGGGAATTCCCCATCCGTAAAGGCGGGATGCCCGCCAGCGATAGCTGGCGAGGTCTCGCCGTAGGCGGAGATAGCGAAGAGAATTCCGATTCGGCGAGGTTTTTGCTACTCCGAGGCGAGAGGAAAAATTCCATACCTGTAAGGGCGTGGAGCTTCAAAAGATAGATAGATATGAAGATATTACATATAGTACCGAGCTATCTCCCTGCCTACCGTTATGGCGGACCCATAAAAGCGGTCCATGAGCTCTGCAGGACATTGGCCAAGAAGGGATTAGATGTTACGGTATTTACCACAAACATTGATTTGGAAGGGACATCAGACGTCTCTCTTAATAAGATGGTTGACATGGAGGGGGTAAAGGTCTTTTATTATCCTGTAACATTTATGCGGTCGTATTGCTATTCCAGGGATTTGGGCCGCTCGATACAAAGGCGGATAAAAGAATTTGATATTGCGCATATACACTCCGTGTATCTTTACCCTACTTTTATAGCGGCTTATTGGTGCCGGAGATATGAAAAGCCTTATATAATAAACCCCTTCGGCGCCCTTGACCCGGATATGATAAAGCTAAAAGGCAGGATAAAAAAAATACTTTATATAAAAGCGATAGAACGGCGCAATATCAAAAAAGCGGCCGCCGTACACTTATCTTCTATGTATGAGAAAGAAAGATTTCTTTCGTTGGGTTTTGATGTCCCGGTGTTTACGGTGCCGAGGGGCGTGGAACTTGCAGAATATACGAAATCGGGACGTCTGCCGGATTTTAAGGATAGATACCCCGAGTTAAAAGAAAAAA
>MHFD01000062.1:25445-25580 GCA_001804045.1 Omnitrophica bacterium RBG_13_46_9 | reverse complement strand
TTTAAAAAAGTAGTCGAGAAGGAAAGAGACGCCCGCCTCGTCATAGCAGGCGCTGATGAGAATGGGTATATTGAAACAGTGAGGAGGCTATTCATCAAGGAAGGCATAGCGGATAAAGTTATTTTTACGGGATTA
>MHFD01000062.1:23588-25432 GCA_001804045.1 Omnitrophica bacterium RBG_13_46_9 | reverse complement strand
GGTTATTGGATAACGGTGATCCGAGAAAATCGATGAGCGAGAAAGGAAAGAAGCTTGTCGAGGATAGATTTACGTGGGATGAGGCGGCTTGTAATATGGTCAGGGTATACGAGGATCTACTTACGCGCAAGATATGATGAAATTGCCGATATCGGTAATAGTGCTTACATATAATGAAGAGGACAACATAAGGGATTGCCTTGAGAGTGTCCAAGGATGGGCGGATGAGCTTTTTATCGTGGATTCGGGGAGCAACGACAAAACGATGGAGATCGCGAGAGAATACACGGATAAAATATACACCCATCCTTTTAAAGACTACGCCGACCAGCGCAACTGGGTCCAGTCAAGCTTGCCGATAAAAAATGAGTGGATATTTCACCTTGATGCGGATGAGAGGGTGAGTCGGGAGTTGATCGCGGAATTAGAAGAGAGATTTCATCCCAAGATAGATATCGACGGATTCATGATGTCGCGAAAGACGATTTTCAGAAATAAATGGATAAAACACGGAGGGCACTATCCCGTGTATCATCTTAGGATATTTAAAAAAAGTAAAGGCCGATGTGAGGAAAGGCTATATGACCAGCATTTCATAGTTGACGGGAAGATAGAGAAAGTCAAAGGGGATATAATAAACATAATCGAGCCGGATCTGCGCTTACTGAATGCAAAACAGAGGAAATGGGCGCATTCGGAAGCGCGCGAAATTTTGCTTAACAAAAAAAGAACGATAAATGTGAAGTTTAAGGGCACGCCTATCGAAAGGAGAAATTGGTTTCGATATAATATTTACTATGCCATGCCCCTCTTTATTCGGCCAACGGTTTATTTTTTGTACCGTTTCGTCATCAGGCTAGGTTTTTTAGACGGTCCGGAAGGGCTGATTTTTCACTTCTGGCAGGGGTTATGGTACAGGTTCTTGGTTGACCGCGAGATTTTCAGGATGCGAACAAGGCATCAGTATATCAGCGGTAATAAGTAGATGTTAGCGAAGTCTGGTATATGCTTATATTGGGAGTAAACTCATACCATCCTGACTCTTCGGCGGCTGTGATTGTTGACGGAAAGCTTGTCGCCGCCTGCGAAGAGGAGCGATTCCGGAGGATAAAACATTTCTCCGGATTTCCGGCGATGTCTATAAAATATTGCCTGGACGCGGCGGGTATTTCAATAAAGGATATAGATTACATAACCGTACCCCGCGTCCCCAACGCCAGGATTCTTGCAAAGATATATTATGGATTAAGAATTCCGGGCCTCGTCAGGCACAGGTTATTTGCCTGGAAAAGGACCTTTGACATAAAAAATCAGCTGTCACGGTTTTTTGGCATAGATGAAGACGAGATCAAGGCAAAGATAGTAAAAGTTGAACACCACCGTGCGCATCTCGCTTCGTCTTTTTTTGTGTCCGGTTTTGATAAGGCATTTCTGCTTTCCGCGGATGCCTTGGGTGATTTTGCCTCCACGATGTACGGGATCGCAGCCGGAGATGGAATGAAGGTATTGAAGGAAATCGCTTTCCCTCATTCTTTAGGTTTTTACTATACGGCAATAACCCAATATCTGGGGTTTTTGAGCTTTGGCGATGAATATAAAGTAATGGGTTTAGCGCCTTATGGCCGGGCGACATTTGAGGATGAGTTTGAGAGGATATTGGCTCTAAAAGGAAACGGATTTGTATTGGACTTGCGGTATTTTCTTCAGCATAAAAAATATATAGATATGTCTTTTGAAGACGGATATCCGGAGATAGGCATTCTCTTTTCCTCTTATCTTGAGAAAAGGCTTGGGAAAAGGCGCCAACCGCAGGAACCTCTGGAGCAGAGGCACAAGGATATCGC
>MHFD01000062.1:23309-23527 GCA_001804045.1 Omnitrophica bacterium RBG_13_46_9 | reverse complement strand
AAGGGTCTTTCTAATCTCTGTCTTTCGGGAGGCGTTTCCCATAATTGCGTGGCCAGCGGAAAATTGTTTGATGTGACTCAATTTAAAAATATATACATCCCGCCCGCTCCGGGAGACGCCGGACTGGCGATAGGAGCGGCTTTTTATCTATGGAACCGGATTCTGGGAAATCCGAGAAGTTTTGAAATGAAACATGCCTATTGGGGGCCGTTTTACGG
>MHFD01000062.1:20866-23273 GCA_001804045.1 Omnitrophica bacterium RBG_13_46_9 | reverse complement strand
GGGTGAGCTCATCGATAAAGGCTGCACGATAGAGAGGATAGGAAGCGAAGAGGAAATTTGCAGAAAAACCGCGTTGAAGATATCAAAAGGAAAGATTATTGGATGGTTTCATGGTAAAATGGAACTGGGGCCCAGGGCCTTGGGCAACAGAAGCATCCTTGCTGATCCGAGAAGAGAAGAGATAAAGGATATTTTAAATAAGAGAGTCAAACACAGGGAACCGTTTAGACCGTTTGCCCCTTCGATTATGGAGGAATATACAGGAGATTATTTTGAAAATTCCAGGCCATCCCCGTTTATGGGCTTCGTATATAAGATAAAAGAAGATAAGAAAAGCGAGATTCCCGCGGTCTGTCATGTCGACGGGACAGCGCGCCTCCAGACCGTAAACGGTGATTTAAACCCTTTATATTGGAAACTGATAAACGAATTTAAAAATATCACAGGCGTACCGGTATTATTAAATACCTCGTTCAACGAAAATGAGCCGATAATATGTTCGCCCAAAGAGGCAATGGCGTGTTTCCTGCGGACCAGGATGGACGTTCTGGTCGCGGGGGAGTTTTTTATCGAGAAAAGGAGCGAATCGCATGAGTAAACAGGTAAAGGTTTTAATAACCGGGGCCGGAGGATTTATCGGACACCACTTTGTAAAATTCTTAAAAGAAAAAGGTTATTGGGTAAGAGGCGCTGATATCGAAAACCCTAAGTTTGAAAAAACGTCTGTGGACGATTTTAGATTATTGGACCTACGCAGTTTTGATAATTGCATGCAGGCCTGCAGCGGCATGGACCATGTCTATCAGCTTGCCGCTGATATGGGTGGCATAGGTTATATTACCAAATACTACGCCTCTATATTCAGGAACAACGGTTTGATGAATCTGAATATGCTTGAGGCGGCGCGAAAGAGCGGAATAAAAAAATACCTTTTTACGAGCAGCGCATGTATATATCCCCGGTATTTACAGAATAAATCCGATGTTTCACCGTTAAAAGAAGAGGACGCTTATCCCGCGGACGCAGAACCCGGCTACGGATGGGAGAAGCTGTTTTCTGAGCTTTCATGCCAGTATTATATGGAGGATTACGGCATAAAAACCTATGTCGTCAGGTTCCATAACATATTTGGGCCTTTTGGCGCATATGAGGGCGGGAAGGAAAAATCGCCCGCCGCAATATGCAACAAGATCGCCCAGAGCAAAAAAAACGATAAAATCGAGGTCTGGGGAGACGGGAGACAGACCCGCTCTTACTGCTATATCGATGACTGCGTAGAAGGTATTTATAAATTGATGCAATCAGATTATCACAGGCCTATAAATATCGGTCAGGACAGACTTGTTACGGTAGATGAGCTTGTGGATATGGTCGCTAAGATAGCAGGCAAGGAGATAGCCAAACAGTATGATCTGTCGAAGCCGCAAGGCGTAAGAGGCAGGAATGCCGATATCTCTTTAGCGAAAAAAGTTTTGGGGTGGGAACCCAGGGTCTCGCTGGAAGAAGGGTTGGAAAAGACATATAAATGGATATATGAGGAGTTAAAAAAATCAAGAAGGTTGTAAGAATCCATAGCGGAACCTTGCTGTTTTGCGCCTGGAAATAGCAATAAGCGGATCCCTGGCATTACCCGTAAGAAGATATGAAACAAAAAGATACGCATATTCTGGTTTTAAACCGTTCATTCTGGCCCGATATCGAAGCGACGGGGCAGTTTCTGACCGAACTTTGCGAACAGTTGGCGAAAGAATATAAAATCTCCGTGATAGCGGGCCGCTCCTATTACGTAAAAGAAGAAGTCTTCAGGTGGGGAGAATTTTTTTCCCGGGAGACATTTAACGGCATCGAGATTTTCAGAGTGCGTCATACAAAATTCTGGAAGGCCAGTTTTGCGGGTAGGATCATAAATTGGGTTACATATAGCGTTCTCGCTTTTATCGCTGCCTTAAAGATTAGACCGCGGGTGATAATTGCCTGCACCGATCCGCCGTTCCTTGGGATTGTCACTATGCTAATAAGCGGGTTTAAATCCGTTCCTTTCATATATAACTGCAGGGACATATATCCCGACGTGGCGCTTAAGCTGAGAAAATTGAGAAGTGGGTTTTTCGATCGCATATTCGATCATTTTAACAGAAAGGCCCTAAACGCCGCCACTTTGGTAGTCTGTCTTGGTCAGAGCATGGCCGATAAAGTCAGATCCAAAGGCGTAAAAGAGGAACGAATCAAGGTTATCACCGACTGGATAGATACCGCAGAGATCCGCCCCGTACTTAAAGAGGATAATCCGATGGTGAAAAATTTCGGCCTTGAAAACAAGTTTATCGCCATGTATTCCGGTAATATCGGGCTTTCCCAGGATTTTAGTTCTATTTTACAGGCCATATCCATGATCAAGGAGCGTTCT
>MHFD01000062.1:15101-20857 GCA_001804045.1 Omnitrophica bacterium RBG_13_46_9 | reverse complement strand
ATGATCTTTATAGGGGAAGGGGTTAATAAAAAATGTATCGAGAATGAAACACGCGCCCTTGGGCTTGAGAACGTTTTATTCTTTTCCTATCAACCCCGTGACATGCTGTCCTTTTCGCTCAGCATGGCCGATTTGCATATCGTTTCTCTGAAGAAAGCCCTGACCGGTACCGTCGTTCCCAGCAAGGTATATGGTATAATGGCGGCAGGCAGGCCCTATCTGGCTATAACCGGCAAGGACAGCGAGCCGGCCCGTATTGCAGAAGAATTCGGTTGCGGATTGTGGGCGACCCCCGGCGATGCCAGGGCGATCGCCAAAGAGATTGACTGGGCATTGAACCACAGAGATGAGCTGGACGCGATGGGCAGAAAGGCCAGGCAGGCCGCCGAAATTAAATTTGACAAAAACATCGTAATCAGCAAATGGCTAGAGGTATTGGAATATTTTGTTTAGAGGGGTGAAGAAATGCATTTAATGGAGGCGGTTTTTTGTATCACGTTTAGTTTTTTGGTTTCACATCTGTTTTCTTGGTACCTCCTGAAAAATTCCGACAGGTTCCGTATAGGTAAAAGAATTTACTCGGAAAGGGTGAGATTACATAAGAAAGGCGTGCCAAGGCTGGGCGGATTGGCCATATACGCGGCTTTTTACGCGACTCTTTTATTCTTTTATGTTTTCAGGAAAGATTATTTCCGCGGATATGAAATTAAGATCGTAGGGGTATTTTTATCATCGACCTTGATAATGGCATGCGGCCTGTATGACGATCTTATAAAAAGGCTTAATTACAAAACTAAATTTACGATACAAATTTTAGCCATCCTTATCATCATCGCTTTCGGATATAATGTGAACACCATAACCAATCCCTTTGACGGGAAGATCCATATCGGCGTACTGGGCATACCCGTTCTTGTCACGTGGTTGCTTATGATTATGAATGCGATAAATCTAATCGACGGCCTTGACGGGTTAGCATGCGGAATATCGATAATCGTGTGTTACAGTTTTTTTGTGATAGGCGCTTATCGGAATACGGTCCTTTTCCTGCCGATTTTACTGTCTCTTATAGGGGCGGAACTGGCGTTTTTAAGATTCAATTTTTATCCGGCCAGGCTTTTTTTAGGCGATTCGGGCAGTTTCTTTTTGGGATTTATGGTAGGTATTTTGGCTATTGAGAGTTATACGAAAAGGACCGCCGTTATTTCTATGATCGTGCCTCTTCTTACATTGTTTATACCTTTGGCAAGTGTTGTCTTTACTTTTTCAAGGAGAGTTGCCTATGCCAAAAATCCTTTTAAACCCGATAAAATGCATATGCATTACCGGTTTCTAAGAGCCGGTATTTCTCACCGCGATGTGGTATTACTGTATTATACCGCAACCATTGCCTACGTGGTCCTTGGCATTTTCTGTTATTTCATGCCAAAAAAATTTGAAGTCGCGATCATCGCCTTTGCGATGGTGACACTATGGATTCTGTATACGTGGGCGCTTTATTTCGTGAATTTAAAGGATAAATTGCGAAAAAAAAGGATCCGAAACGCGGATTGATCCTACCCAGCATTAAAATCCCTTGGCCTCTATCACCACAACAATACATCGAAAAATAATCCATATGTCGTAGAATAGAAGTTCTATAGCCGGGACCCGCATATACTTCTGGAAATATAACCTGTCTATTATGGCCAACTTCTTGTTTTTTGTATAATGTTTTTTAGCCATACGGGCAAAGGCTTCTCTCAACGCGGGATTGCCTTTTGACGCCTGGACAAGCCCCATTAACCCTGTTTCTATATACTTAGCCGAGATAATGCCTACTTTAAGGTCTCTTTTGTAATGTTCGGGCACGTGAGGACGCGGGCCCACAAGGCTCATCTGGCCTTTGATCACGTTAAAAAGCTGGGGAAGCTCGTCGAGATATCTGCGGGCCAGGAAGGCCCCGACAGGTGTTAGATATTTGTGTTTGTCGCCAAAGGAAGTGAATTCGGTGATGCTTCTGTCTTCTTTTTTAAGCAGTTTAAGGATCGGGCTTTTGACAGTTCTGAATTTATACATCTCAAAGTGTCTACCCTTTGAGATTCTGATTTCCTTGAAAAAAACAGGCCCCCTGAGAGACGGATCACGAAGGCCTTCGATTTTCATCAAAAATGCGATTAAGCAGAAAAAAGGCGATAGGATAGCGAGAGAAAGAGACGAGACCAGGATGTCGAAGGCGCGCTTTGCAGGCCGGATTTTTATGATTTGTTTTCCTTTCATAACATAGAGTATATTTTATATTGTAACCGCTCATATATACCTTTTCAAGCACAAAGTATTTTTCTTTGACATTATAACGAATTTATGATAATTTACCTCGTATCGATATTGCGGAATATCATCAATGTTTGTCGGACGTATTATTAAATCCTGGGCCGGGATAGCTCAGGTAGTAGAGCGCGGGCCTGAAAAGCCCGGCGTCCCCAGTGCAAGTCTGGGTCCCGGCACCATTCTGTTTCGCAGGAATTATTCAAGCAGAATGGTTCTTCTTCGCAGCAATTTCAGTTTATATTTTTTTGTACCTACCCGCGTAACTTCAGCTTTCACCGGAGTAGAAGCTCATTAGCGATAGGTTTTGGCGTATACCATAACATAGAATATTCTTATATGCCCGCGTAGCTCAGCTGGTAGAGCAAGCGCTTCGTAAGCGCTAGGTCGGTGGTTCGACCCCACTCGCGGGCTCCGTTAGTTTCAGGAAGGCCTCTAGTACGAGGGTTGTTCCTTCGAAGCTTGATAAGATAAATATTTAAACAGGGCAGGATGCCTAAGTTTAGAACGCTCCTGAAGAATAGAAATTTTGTCCTTTATTCCATCGGACAGGCCTTTTCCCAATTTGGGGACAGGCTGGTTCAGATTGTATTAATCGGATTTATCTATAAGAGATGGCCCGGTTCCACTTTTCAGCTCGCCAAGTTATTTTTCTTTACCGTTATACCGGCATTTTTAATAAGCCCCGTAGCCGGTGTCTATATTGACAGGTGGAACAAAAGATATGTCATGATAGCCAGCGATATATTTCGCGCTGCCGCTATATTGCTTATCCCGCTTTTTTTCATTTATAGCAAAAACATAGGCCCGGTCTATATAATAGTTTTCCTTGTCTTCGCGTCCGCGTGTTTTTTTCTGCCTGCGCGGCTCTCTATCATACCAAACCTTGTTTCTAAGGAAGACCTATTGCTTGCCAACTCCGCCAGCTCCATGATCTGGGTCCTATCGGGGATAGCTGGATTCAGCTTTGGCGGTATTTTAGCCGAATGGATCGGCATAAAGAACAGTTTATACGTCAATTCATTTATCTACACCATTTCTGCCTTTAATTTCTTGCTCCTTCTTTTTTATACGAGTGACTCGGATCTTTTTGCCCAATCTAGATCAGCGCCGATTCCGGCGGAGGGTGTACCCAAAAAATCTTTTTTATACGAGCTGGCCGAAGGACTGAAAGTCGTATTTTTTGACAAGAATATAAAGGTCGTAGCGTATATATTTTTTATTCTCTCCTCGATGGTCGGCGCCCTTTATCTGGTTATCATAGTTTTTATCCAGGAGATACTGCAGTCAATGACAAAAGATATAGGCATATTCAGCATGTGTCTATTCGTTGGCGTTCTGCTCGGTTCCTATATATATGGCAAGGTGGGGCAATCTCTACCCAGGGCGGGAACTATTTCTGCGTCACTATTACTGGTAGGAGTCTCCGTAAGTATTTTCGCCATAGTGCTTAAAACAATGAAATCGGTACCTCTGGGAGGGGTCTCAGCGTTTTTCTTGGGTTTTTTTGTCTCACCTGTATATGTGACCGCAAATACGGTTATTCACGAATCCATCGAAAGCAGTTTAAGAGGCCGCATATTTAGTTCCATAGGCGTTATCATAAATGCGGGTTTCCTTCTGTTTATGCTCATATCTTCAACGCTTGCGGATCATATAGACAGGTTTTGGATACTTATCGCTTGCGGAGCAGGATTCGCTATTTTTGGGATATTAATTATTCCGATAGGTCTTTTAAAGGATCTTACTTAGTCTTCTTGAATTTCTTGATGAGAGGTTCGAATTCATTGATGCATACTTTGTAAAAGTTGCATACAGGGCAACAGACATTCTCCTCGCCACGCTCACCACGGTACCACTTGGTTTCACAGGTCCAGTAAAGCTGGCATTTCTCGCAACAGTGTAGTCTCTTTTTCATTTGCAATGTCACCCGTACTTATGAAGCGTGCGGATTTTCATAAGTACGCTTCCTCTTTAAGTCTCGCCGTTTTCTTTTATGCAACTTGCGTAAATTTGCAAGATGCCTGAATTATAGTTTTATTTATTTTACATCATTTTTGAAAAGTGTCAAGCGTTTTATAATCGGAGTTTCCCCGATTTTTATGTTTGGCACGGACTAATAACGGTTTATACGGACGCCTGACCGACGGAAAAACCCGTGTGGATATGCACGGAATCCATATCATGGCAATAGGGCCCGGCCGCAATTTTTAATTTTGGATCTAACGTCCTCCATGAACAGCAAATCATAATAACCATAATTTTTTGGAATACCCGATCCTGTAGCGCAGATTATCCATATCTAAAAGAGATGCGGTGATTGAGGACGGGAGATATGGATATGCTGACGCCCGTCTTATTCGCGGCGCCTTATATCCCTTTTCAGGAAGATATGTTAATGCTCAGTAATTAGGTAACGCTTTTTATACTTACCGAATACGTTAAATACTTCCGCCAGAGGGCGGCTCCACCTTCTGGTGGAAAATCCGAAACAAATTCAAAATCCAAAATTCAGATGTTCTAAACTCACGAAAATAAACGGGGAACAAAAGGTTGATGTTTTGTTCATTCGGATTTAGATATTGTTTAGTATCTTCCCGCTTTTATTATTTAGGGATCCCGCAGAATAAAATAAAGTGCGGGACGGATTTAACTACATCTTAAATAGTTACCGAATTATTGAGCTAGTACAACATACCCGCCGCATCAGAAATAAAAACCCTGCGCCATTTCATTTATAAAAATATATTCCATAATAAACGATACGAAACAGTTACATTTGTATTGCACCCGCGTGACACATATAGTCCTTTTTTGTGATAGAATGCGCCTCATGTTTTTGGTTATCCAAAAGAGATAATTTGAAAAAAGGAGGATTTGAAAATGAAAAGGATACAAAAGATTCTCTCGGTTACCATAACAGTATTATTTATGACGAACAATCTCGCGTTTTCCGGTGATTTCGATACCTATAATAATCTCGCGACGCTCCCGGCCAGCCAGAATGGTTCCGCGCAGGCGGATATAGGGCAGGCGAGCACGGAAGCTATCGGTGAAGGAGCGCCACTTGCGCAACTTCTCGAGGGTCACCATCCGCCGAGGATCGACATCGCGGTTGTCGATAGAGATACCGTAGAAAAACTTAAAAAAGCTATTGCGGTATCTATCGAACGGTTGAGCGACGAAAGCCGGGTCAGGACGCTTTTTGGCGCCTCATTATTTAGCGAACTCCAGAACATGAGGATGATGACGCTTGAATCATTGAGGGGATTGCAGGGAGATCTGGGAAGGATATACCTTTTTCATGCCGTATTTCAGGATGAGCACAATTTTCTGTACGGTTTTAATAGGCGCGCGTGGAAAGGCAATCCCGAAGCGGCCCTCGCGATAGAGTACATGCAGCACCTCTCGGTAAACGCGTTGGCCGAAGTATTGGCTCATGAGTACGC
>MHFD01000062.1:14967-15069 GCA_001804045.1 Omnitrophica bacterium RBG_13_46_9 | reverse complement strand
CCGTTCCGCAAAACGATACCCAGGCCGGCAAGGTTATACATCTAGTAAGAACCCTGACAGATATGCCGCAGGATGAGTTCGATTCCGAGACTCCGGCAAGGA
>MHFD01000062.1:11417-14939 GCA_001804045.1 Omnitrophica bacterium RBG_13_46_9 | reverse complement strand
TACCCAACCGCGCAACGGGAGAAATAGTGGGTGATAAAGTAAAAGTGATATTCCCGAACGGAAAAAGCACATTTGTCCCGGCCAATCATGAAGGCAAAAAAGGCGTATGGTACCATCTTCACGGTTTCTTCCACAGGCTTAGTTACAGATTTCTCAGACTTTTTACCACGAAATACGAAGCCCGCGCGCGCGCAATATACGAGGTAAAAGGATCTAGCGAAGAGTGGCCATGGCCCTCAGACGGAAAAATAGCAACCGATATATGCATAGGTGATGATAACGCGCTTAGGCTGAATGTAAGACATGAAAATCCCGGCACGGAAACGACCTACGCATCATGGACATTTCACCCCTATTTTAAGCACTTATTAGGTTCTACAAGGGGAATTGTGCGTTTGCATATTCCCGCAAAATCACATACGCCTCTTACGACGGACGAAAACAGAAAACCCGATTTCGCGACCTGTTTACCGGACGGCACGATACAGCCGGTTCAGGGTACTGTGTATGATTTTACCGCTCCGGAAGGAAGGCCGCTCGGGGATATCTTTCTGGATAATAGTTTTACCGACCTTATAAAGCAGACCGATGGTTCTGTAATTGTCGAAGTGCTGTATCCGGAAGCGGGTTATAAACTTAGAATCCGGGCAAACGACGCGCACATAGACAAAAAAGGCCAGAAGACCAAAGGACACTTAAAATCTGTCCAGGTATATTCACCCAATGAGTCTGACTTTATATGCGTTGAACCGGCCGCCCATCTGAACGACCCGTTTAACAGGGAAAGATGGGGAAATACCGATACCGGAATGATACGGCTGGAACCGGGCGAAATATATGAATATACCTATGAGATACGGTACTTACCTATAGATAATGACGAGGTCCCTTCGGCACTGAAGCGTGTACGCGATATGGGCATTGATGTCGATACGGAAGAGGACGCCTTAAGAGCGCTTGATATACTGAATACTCACACTGAAGTGTTTGGAAGTAAGGCGCATATATTATCCCTCGGTTCGTCTCGCGCCAATCTAATGGGCGAACATGTCGACTACCCGCCTTATCCGGAAGGCGATGAAACCTGCATAAACTACTCTTTGCCGTATGCCCTGCCGCTTAATATGATGATCACAGGCGAAAGGAATGACTCGGATGTGGTCAGATTATTTTTAGCGGATGACAAGAAATCGTTCAGCTTTAATATATCCAGGCTGGATGAATACGCCGGCGATAAAGCGTTTATCGAGAAGCTAAGAAAAGAAAACCAATGGGCCACGTATGTACTTGGACTTTTTTATGCGGCAAAAAAGAGAGGATATACCGTAAGCGGCGGAAACTTCACGATTCAGAGCAATATCCCGATAGGGGCGGGACTGTCAAGCTCCGCGGCATATTGCGTGGCCGCCGTGCTTATCGCGCGCGATTTCTTCGGATGGCCCTTAGCGAGCAAGCATGAAATAGCGAAGATGGCTCGGGAAGCGGAACATAAGAATTTTAATCCTTTTGTCGGTTCGAGTTGCGGTCTTCTTGACCAAAAGGCTTCGATAGAAGGAGACAAAAATGAGGCGGTGCTTATTAATTATGGCAAGCCCGAAGATACACAAAAGGTTAAATTTGACCTTAAAGGATGGAGACACATCATCGCAAACACGCTTACCGAACGCAAGCTTGCCGAGACCGCATACAACACAAGGGTCGAAGAGCTTGAGAGAGTGCCGGCTATCTTGAACAGGCTGTTACGGGAAAAAAGAGGAGACTGGAAAGACAAGCCTCATGTAAGCAGCTTTACCTGGGATGAATTCCAGGAAGTCGCTAAAGCGTTCGAAGCAGAAGCGGCCGTATTTTTCCGACGTACAAGACACGTGCTCTCGGACAGAGAGAGGACCTTGGCGTTCGCCGCGGCTTTAGAAAAAGGCGATATCGCCGAATGCGGCAGGCTGATAGATAAGTCAGGAGATAGCCTCTCCATGGAAGGCGATTTCGAGATAAGCGGCAGCGTAAAGGTCACCATGCCCGATAAGACCGAAAAGACAGTGAGGGCTCTGGACGTCATCGTAAAGGCGGGAAGGAGAGACGGAAAGGTTTTCGGCCGCATGATGGGCGGTGGCGGCGCGGGATGCGCGGAATTTCTCGTAGCTCCGGATGTGGACCTGGCGCAGTGGAAGAAGGAAGTATCGGAGGAATACTCCAGAGAGACCGGCATCAAACCAAAATTCTATGACGGCATTCCGAGCAGAGGCTCACGCGTAATATACAAGAGGGACGAGATGGGCGAAACCACGAAAATTGCGGAGACTTCCATTAATGAACTCAGCACCGAGATAGAAAACGTAGTAGCTCCGGCTCTTTCCCAGGTATTGTCGCCTTATATTGCCGAAGAAACAGGGGTAGCTATTGTAGTGCAAGGGTCTCTTCTCAGAAAAGGGATAGGCGATGACCGGAAACTGAATGCGAAGTCGATCGAACAGAAATATCAGGTCATGCTTCAGAGACTGCGGAAGACCTACGGGGAAAAATCGGTAATCGTTGTCGATTCAGAAAATGCTGACAATTTCGCCGGTTTTATCAATCAACAGTTGGAGTGCGGAAAGACGAAGGTTATAGGTATCGCTGAAAGCGACCTGACCCCGGCTCTTGCCACGAGGATAAGGGGAAGCAGCGGCAGGTTTAAGCTTATGAGCGTTGACATAATGGACGAGAAGGCTATAGGTAATGGGATGCAATTCATCAATCTCAATTACATAGTCTTAATGGGTCTGGCGGCATTGGACAACAATGAGAATCTCTTTAACCTTGCCTATAAGGCGGTGACCGGAAGCGATGAGATACCGTCACCGGATATAATGAAGAAATGGGTCATAAAGATATTGCCGAGGATAGTAAGATATACAGACGAGATAAACCTGGAAAAAGCGTTAAAACATCTGTTTGAAATATCGGCGTAATACCGTAAAAGATATAAGGCCGGTAACGGCGTTCCCCGTATTTCGGGTATCGCTGTCACCGGCCTTTTAATATGCATAACTCCCGATCAGGCGCTTTTCCCGCAAGATTGTTTTGCAATTTTTACCCATGAACCAGAAAGCCACGCCTGTAAGGGCGCGGATGAATGGCTTTCGGT
This sequence comes from Omnitrophica bacterium RBG_13_46_9, assembly GCA_001804045.1. Taxonomy (GTDB): domain Bacteria; phylum Omnitrophota; class Gorgyraeia; order JABMRN01; family RBG-13-46-9; genus RBG-13-46-9. Next base: position 11,815 of record MHFD01000062.1, on the reverse strand, counting down.
TCAGGGTTCCGCTCCACCGATAGAGCGGAACCCTGTAAAAAGAGAAGCCACCGCTGTAAGGCGGTGGAGCTTCACCTATCAGCCGAAAAACCACGGCCTCCCCGTTAACCAAATACCCCAAAGATACATATTTGCCGGATTATCCTAAAGCTACTTGAAAAAATAGTTTTTTGACAAAAGCAAATCATAAGGTATAATATGGGTAATATTATCTGTTATTCCGGTTTTTTTACCCATTCGCCGGTCCCGCGCCTAATGGCAGGACTGGCTTTAGAATCGCGCTCCATGTATAAATATCAGCGCCACAGAGTGCGGATGAGCTTTAGGAGAGAGGCGTAATATTATCATGCTTACAAAGACTTTTCGCGGAGGCGCACACCTTTCCGAGCACAAAGACT
>MHFD01000062.1:9795-11379 GCA_001804045.1 Omnitrophica bacterium RBG_13_46_9 | reverse complement strand
TCCGAGATTGTCCTGCCGTTAAGTCAGCATACAGGCGCGCCAAATCAACCCCTTGTTAAACCCGGTGATACAGTGAAAGTCGGGCAGTGCGTTGGCCGGGCAGATGCCTTTATTTCCAGCCCTGTGCACTCGCCCGTTTCGGGGAAGGTAAAGGATATACAGGATTTTTTTAATCCCATTTACGGTAAAAGACCCTCTATTATTATAGAAAATGACGGAAAGAACGAATCCGTGCCTCTTCCGGAAAGACCCACCCCCGATGCGCTATCAAAAGATGAGTTGATAGGAATAATAAGAGATGCGGGCATTGTCGGTCTTGGCGGGGCGGCTTTTCCCACCCATGTAAAATTAAGCGTTCCAAAAGAGAAAGAGATAGATGCGCTGATAGTAAACGGAGCCGAGTGCGAACCATACCTTACATGCGATCATAGATTAATGCTGGATAAAACACTTGAGATAGTAAAGGGAGCGTATTTGGTGGCCAGGATTTTAGGCGTAAAGGATGTCTTTCTGGCCATAGAAAATAACAAATTAGGCGCGATATTTGCCATGCAGAAAGCGGTCGACCAGATGCGCAGGGTATCGCCCCAGGTTTCAGCACAGATCACGGTCCTTAAAACAAAATATCCCCAGGGCGGAGAAAAACAGCTTATAAAGGCCGTTCTTAAGAGAGAAGTTCCTCCGAAAAAACTCCCTCTGGATATAGGCGCCATGGTTCAGAATGTGGGGACATGCCTGGCCGTCTTTCAGGCTGTGTACGAAGGGAAGCCGCTTATAGAAAGGTGCGTTACTTTTACGGGCAGTTCCTTGAAAGAACCAGGGAATTTTGTGACGCGGATAGGGACGCTATTAAAAGACGCGGTAGAATTCTGCGGAGGATTCGCGGAATATCCCGCGAAAATAATCGTGGGCGGACCCATGATGGGAATAGCCCAATATGATTTGAACATACCGATTATTAAAGGCGTGACGGGGATCGTCTTTCTTACAAAAAAGGATTTAGAGCTTTTTGAGGAATCCCCGTGCATTCGCTGTGCCAAATGCGTAGATATATGCCCGGTCAATCTGGTGCCCACGGAAATCATGCGTATGGTAAAGTATTCGAGATGGCATTATATGAACGAACTTAATCCTTCCGACTGCATGGAGTGCGGCGCTTGCGCTTATATCTGTCCCGGGAGGATACCTTTGGTGCAATATATTAAATTGGCAAAACTTAAAGAAAAAGAGAAGTAAAGCGGACGCGGATTACGGCAGATCTTCAGAGCGAGACGGGCGGCCCCCGCCTACCGGGTTTGACATGCGAATATCCGTGTCACGCAAGGCATATTATGAGGCATAATGGAAGATAAACTTTATATATCACCCGCCCCCCATATTTTTACGGCAAAATCCACGCCAAGGATAATGAAGGATGTTATAGTCGGCCTTGCCCCGGCGATTTTTGCCAGCATATATTTTTTCAGGACCAGAGCCATTGTCTTATTTCTGGTTTCTGTTATATCCTGTGTGTTTTTTGAGGCTGCGCTCCAATTTTTGATGAAAAGGAAAATCACTGTTTTTGACGGCAGCGCTGTGGTGACG
>MHFD01000062.1:8311-9784 GCA_001804045.1 Omnitrophica bacterium RBG_13_46_9 | reverse complement strand
GTAACCGCCGCAACACCTTTGGGCCTGGTCAAATTCGGACACAATCTAAATATTAACTATCGGGATCTTTTTATCGGCAATGTTTCAGGTTCACTGGGGGAGACCTCGGCGCTTGCCCTCTTAATAGGAGGCGCATATCTATTGGTCAGGAAGACCATCGACTGGCGCATACCGTCAGCGTATACCGGCACGGTCTTGATTATAAGTTTTATAGCCAGTCTAGTCGCGCCGGATGTCTATGCCGGCCCATTATTTCATGTTTTGGCGGGCGGTCTTCTGATAGGCGCTATTTTTATGGCAACGGATCCAGTGACAAGCCCGGTGACTAAAATGGGACGTTGGATCTTCGGAATAGGCTGCGGCTTAATCACAATGATTATCAGGTTATGGGGAGGGCTTCCCGAAGGAGTGATGTATTCTATACTTCTTATGAATGCGCTGAGTCCTCTTTTAAACAGAATGACAAGACCCAGAAGATACGGGACTTAGGCGGTTTTCAGTTATAGTTTTATGATTTACCCATGGCTTATAGCCGATAGCTGATGGCTCATAGCTCTTAGGTCGTAGGGACGTTAACTATTTGCTCGTTACGAAGGACGATGGACGAAAGGACGATGGACGATTCGATATAGCACGTTACGTAGTACGTGGGACGTCCGCTCCCCAGCCCTTTCAGTAGGACAATACTTTGACAGAAAGGGCTGGGTCGCTAGGACGTAGGACGATTCGTAAGACAAAGCTTGTTAGTAGGTATAAGGACTAAGGACGATTCGAGCTCGTATTATCGAGTCAATGAATTTCAATAAATTTCCATCAGTTTCCATAAGTTTCAATATGTAACATCTGCAACCTATGAAACCTTTGAAACCTGTGCAACGTAAAACGGGAGCAACCTTAAGAAACCTCCGATTATTGAAACTCATTGACTCGATAGCTGATAGCTGACGACTGATAGCTGCCCCGAATGTAGATGTTCTACGAAGAACTTCTTCGGGGTCCCGCCAAAGTCGGGAAAAGCTGAAAGAAATATGCGTAAGACGTTCCAGATGATATTTGTCTTAACATTCGTGGGCCTTATATCAGGCGCGGCTCTGGCGTTTATTTACAGATACGCAAACCCTCTTATAATAGAGAACCAGAAGAACGAGACAGAACAGGCCATTTTTAAAATCTTCCCGGATGGCAAGAGCTATAACACCAAAACCGTGAAAGGAGAGGATCTTTTCACGGTAAAGGACAAAGATAACGCCTCTTTAGGGTATGCGTTTTTAGCCGAAGGCTATGGATATCAGGGGACAATATCGATTATGGCAGGAATAAAGCTGGACCTGGAAACGCTGGTAGGCATAGAAATCCTGGAATCACAGGAAACGCCGGGCCTGGGACAGGAGATAACGCAGGATAAATTTAAATCACAGTTTAAGGGTCTTAAGACCTCACCTGAAATCACGTATACCAAGGACAAAAAATCAA
>MHFD01000062.1:0-8251 GCA_001804045.1 Omnitrophica bacterium RBG_13_46_9 | reverse complement strand
CGTGGCGACGGCATTTGTTCTTATATGCTCTAGCCTCCTCATATCGGCCATAAGAAAAATCATTCCGCCGCAAGTCAGGATCGCCACCTTTACCGTGATCATAGCTACATTTGTCACCTGTGCCGACTATTTCCTTAAAGCTAGATTCTACAGTATCAGCAAGGAGCTCGGACCGTATGTCCCGCTTATCGTCGTCAATTGTATCATACTTGGCCGTCAGGAAGCCTTCTCATACAAGAACGGTGTGTTCAAAAGCCTGTTGGACGCCATCGGTATGGGCATCGGTTTCAGTATCGTATTGGTGCTTTTGGGCTCTATAAGGGAACTTTTTGGATTCGGGACAATATTTTATTATAAGATCTTTGGCAGTGAATTTGAACATTGGATCGTCATGGCGCTTCCCGCAGGCGCTTTTATCACGCTCGGCTTTTTAGTAGGCCTGTTTAATTGGATAAGCAAAAAATTCACGTCATAAAAATTACGGTTTAAAACTGTCATGACAGGATTGATAATAATATTTATCTCCGCGGCTGTTACACATAATTTTGTCCTTACCTATTTCCTGGGAATATGTCCTTTTATAGGGGTTTCTAAAAAGATAGAACAGGCTTTAGGGATGGGTGTTGCTACCACATTTGTCATGACTCTCGCGGCTTGTGTCACTTGGGTCATTTACCATTTTATTCTGGTCCGCTTTGATCTTCCGTTTCTGCAATACGCGTCTTTCATAATTGTCATTGCAGGCCTGGTCCAGATTGTTGAGATGTTTATCAGGAAGACGTCACCCGCTCTATACAGGGCGCTTGGGATATATCTCCCTCTTATCACCACAAACTGCGCCATTTTGGGGCTGACACTTTTTATGGTGATTAGAGGGTACACCTTATTAGAGGGCGTTATTTTCGGGCTCGGAGCCGGAAGCGGATTTACCCTAGCACTTATCATAATGGCCGGTATAAGAGAAGAGCTTGAGTGCTGCGATATTCCGAAACCTTTACAAGGCGCAGGCATGACTCTTATTATCGCTGGGCTTCTCGCACTTGCGTTTATGGGTTTCGGAGGGTTGGTTAGCCGGTAGTGCATCTAGCTCGTAGCTCTAACTATTTGCCCGTTACGTAGAATGTGGGACGTCCGCTCCCTACGGTCGCTGGGAGATGGATATAAGATAGAAATACAATTGAGATACGATGGAAATACGGTTGAAATACATGGGCAACAGAAGGTTCGTGAAATTCGATGTGCGAAATTCGTAATTCGTGACAATTTCAACGGGTCGTTGCGAAAGCAACATATGCAACCTCTGAAACTTTTGCAACCTATGAAACATAAAACGGGCGAAACTATACTACAGTGAAAAGCAACCTTAAGAAACATCAAGCAACATCAAGAAACCTTAAGAAACCTCCGGAATATTGAGTGTTCCGTTAAGAAAGGCATAAGAGATTGGATAATACGGTCATAACATCGATATTGAGCATGGCGGGGTTAGGATTATTCTTTTCCTCGGTATTGGCGATTGCCAACCAGAAACTAAAAGTGAAAGAAGATCCCAGGGTAGAGGAAATAGAGAATCTGCTTCCGGGAGTAAACTGCGGCGCATGCGGTTTTGCGAATTGCCACCAATACGCGGAATCCCTGGTGAAAGGAGACTGCCCGCCCGACCGTTGCAAGGCAGGGGGGCAAAAAGTCAGTCAGCGTCTGGCAGAGATTTTGGGAGTAAGCGTAGGGAAAAGCGTCAAAGAAGCCGCGATTATCCATTGCGGGGCGAACGCGTTTGTGCGAAAAAAGAAAGCGGTCTATGTAGGGATAAAGACCTGCTTAGCGGCGCACAATACATTCGGCGGTGAAATACATTGCGTATACGGTTGTCTTGGTTACGGCGATTGCGCGAAGGCATGTTTTTTCGGCGCAGTTACAATGGTAAACGGGCTGCCAAAGATAGACAATGATAAGTGCGCCGCATGCGGAAAATGCGCCTTTGCCTGCCCGCGTGGCCTTATTGCCGTCGAAAAAATGGATTCGGAAAAATTTATATATGTAGCGTGCAATAGCCTTAACAAAGGGCCTGAGACAAGAAAAATATGTCCCGTGGGCTGCATAGGATGCGGCCTTTGCCAGAAATTGACCAGAGGCATATTTTATGTAGAGAACAATCTTGCGCGCGTCCAATACGGTAAGATAAAAGATATACAAAACCCGGAAGAAGTTATCAGTAAATGTCCGACAAAATGCATACTGAAGGTCGTTTGATCTTACATAAGGGTACAGGTCTGTTTTGATATACAGCATGGACTTGGGTGTCTAATCATGGAGGGAAAAAGATGGCCGAAGATTTAGTGGAAATAAACATGGGAAATTTTAAAGAGGAGGTCTTAAGCTCAAAGATACCCGTTTTGGTGGATTTCTGGGCCGAATGGTGCATGCCCTGCCGCATGATCGCTCCTATCATAGCTGAGCTTTCTAAGGACTACAAAGGAAAGGTAAAGATCGCGAAGGTAGACGTCGATAACAATGCCGAGCTTGCTACGGAGCTGCAGATTCTGAGTATTCCCGTTTTGATTCTTTTTAGAAACGGCAGGGAGATAGCAAGGATAACAGGCGCAAATCCGAAAACGTATATACAGAAGGAGATAGAAACAGCCTTGAAAAAATGAAAGATGTGGAATACAGCGCAAAAAGCGAACAACAGCAGATGATATGCCTTCTTGTGTTCGTTTTTTATGCCTCACCCTTTCATGCCTGGTTTTGCAGTTTTGTATAGACTATTAAGGTATTAAGACAATGTATATCCTGGGAATATCCGCTTATTACCACGATTCCGCGGCGGCTTTATTGAAGGACGGCGATATATTAGCCGCCGCGCAGGAAGAGCGTTTTACAAGAAAAAAGCACGATTTGAGATTCCCCACAAACGCCATCAATTATTGTCTGGCGGAAGCTAAAATATCTACGAAAGACCTGGATTACGTTGTATTTTACGATAAACCGTTTATCAAATTTGAAAGGCTTGTCCAAACCTATCTCGCCTACGCGCCTTTCGGAATAAGGTCTTTCCTCAAGGCGATCCCTTTATGGATTAAAAAGAAATTGTGGATGCGGGACCTGATAGAAAAGGAGCTGGGTTACGGGGGCAAGATTTTGTTTCTCGAACATCATCAATCCCACGCCGCAAGCGCATTCTTCCCCTCCCCTTTCAGGGAGGCGGCGATTCTTACCATAGACGGCGTTGGCGAATGGACAACAGCCAGTTTCGGAGTAGGGAAGGATAACCAAATAAAGCTCATGAAAGAGATAATGTTTCCCCATTCCCTAGGTCTTTTATATTCGGCATTTACATATTATACGGGATTCAGGGTCAATTCCGGAGAATACAAGATGATGGGCCTTGCGCCATACGGAGAGCCCAGGTACAGGGATTTGATCCTTAAGGAATTGATAGATTTGAAGCCGGACGGCTCATTTAGGCTAAACATGAAATACTTCAACTATTGTGCCGGACTCACGATGACCAACAGGCGGTTTCACAGGCTTTTCGGGGGGCCTCCGAGAAAAGCCGAGACAAAGCTTACCCAAAAAGACATGGATATCGCGCGCTCGATGCAGGATGTTACCGAGGAAGCGATGCTTAGGATGGCCAGGCATGTCCATGGGATTACGGGCAAGAAGTATCTTGTGCTGGCGGGCGGAGTCGCCCTGAATTGCGTAGGGAACGGAAGGATCCTGCGGGAGTCGCCTTTTGAAGATATATGGATCCAGCCTGCGGCAGGGGACGCCGGGGGCGCTTTGGGCGCCGCGTTTTTCGTATGGCATCAGTATTTAGGGAATAAACGTATAGCTGACGACAGAAACGATTCGCAGAAGGGGTCTTATCTGGGCATAGAATACGGTCATGAGCAGGTAGAAAAATTCCTAAAAGGGAAAAACGTCCCCCATACCGAGATTAAGTATGAGGACATACCGGAACGCATCGCGGATCTGATAGCTGAAGGAAAGGTGATCGGCTGGTTTCACGGTCGGATGGAATTCGGACCGCGCGCGCTCGGCTCAAGAAGCATAATAGGAGATGCCAGGTCAGCGACGATGCAGGAAATAATGAATCTCAAGATAAAGTTCAGGGAGAGCTTCAGGCCTTTCGCCCCCTCTGTCTTAAAGGAGAAGGTATCGGAATACTTCGAACTGGAGAAGGAGAGCCCGTACATGCTTCTTGTGGCTCCGGTCCGCCCGGAAAAAAGGCGCAAAGCGGCGGATGTAGACGAGAAGCTTTTTGGCCTTGCAAAATTAAATGTCGTCCGCTCCGATGTACCCGCTGTGACCCATGTGGATTATTCCGCCAGGATCCAGACAGTGGGCCGTGCGACAAACCCCCTTTATTATGATATGATAAAAAAATTCGATGAAAAATACGGCTGCCCCGTGATAATCAATACCTCTTTCAATGTCAGGGGTGAGCCTATTGTCGCCACACTCGAAGACGCGTATCTATGCTTCATGAGGACGAACATGGATTATCTGCTTCTGGAGAACGCTCTTTTGGAAAAGAAGTCCCAGAAACCTTTGGATAAGGATATCGATTGGCTGCGGGAGTACGAATTGGATTAGGATATGCTAGAGGAAATAAGAAATATAAAAAGCGGCAAAAAAGAACTTAGGGAATTTGGCTTGACGATAGGCGTAATTCTTGTTATCCTAGGAGCGGTAGCGCTGTGGAGAAATAAAGTTACGCCGGCATGCTATTTTCTGGGTATTGGCGGGTTGCTTGTAGTTTTTGGGCTTGCCCTGCCCAAATCTTTAAAGCCCTTGCAGAAAAGCTGGATGAGCTTTTCTATATTCATAGGCTTTTTCGTAAGCCGATTTGTTCTTTCCATACTTTTTTACGCTGTCTTCGCTCCCGTTGGTTTGATTGCAAGGCTTTTCGGTAAGGACATACTTGATCAGCGCATTGACGATACCTGTCAATCGTATTGGCAGGATAAGGAGTCCAGGGAGGAGAAAAAAGAAAGTTACGAAAACCAGTATTGATCAAGATAAACGCGTTTTTTATGAAGGGCCCTGAACGATTTTCATGAAGGGCTGGTTATGCAAGAAAGGGGTTATGGGTAAATTTTCATTTTTGAAAGAATTATGGGGATTTCTGGCGACCCGGAAAAAGTGGTGGCTTCTGCCGATACTTATTGTACTGCTTCTTTTAGGCCTACTCATAATTTTCACGGAAAGTTCCGCCGTGGCGCCATTTATTTACACGCTGTTTTAGATATAGCTGACCGTAAAGTCACCGGGACATAAGTTGTTAGAAAAGCCCCGGCGAGCCGATGTGACTTTATGGCTTGTTAAAAGTTACGGTGTAAGCATGAATATCGCGGTGTTCGTTTCGGGAAACGGCTCTAATCTGCAGGCTATAATCGATGCGGCCTCACGAAAAAATATAAAGGCCAAGATCGCCGTTGTGGTGAGCGATAATAGAGAAGCGTATGCCCTGGAAAGAGCAAGGAAAGCCGCTGTAGATACTTTTGTCTTGGACCCGAAAGGGTTCGCGTCAAGGGAAGATTATGATAAAGAGGTGATAAAAGAACTGGAAAGAAGGGATGTCGGGTTGATAGTGTTGGCCGGTTTTATGAGGCTTGTAAGCGACTCTTTCGTGAGAAAATATAAAAATAAAATCATGAATATCCACCCGTCTATTTTACCCTCATTTAAGGGCACGCACGGCATAAAGGATGCGTTTGAATACGGAGTGAAAAGGACGGGTGTCACGGTACATTTTGTGGACGAAAAACTGGACCACGGACCCATAATATTGCAGGAGTCTGTCAGCGTGGACGAAAATGACACGCTTGAGAAGCTGGAAGAAAAAATACATAAATTAGAGCATAAATTGTATCCGGAGGCGATTCGTTTGTTTACCGAAGGGAAGATAAGGATAGACGGACGGAAGGTTAGGATTCAAGTCTAAACAAAAACCTAGATCTCAAATCCCGGACAACAAATCCCAGATAAATACCGGTTATCGGAATTACAAAGACCGAAATATAATCTGTTTTGGCCGTCCGATCATTGTAAGACAAGATCGATTTGAGACGTGCCGGGTGGGACACGGAATTTAACAAGCAGGAGGTAGAGAGCATCATGTCGACAAAGATAAAAAGCGTACATGGCCGCGAAATATTAGATTCGAGAGGAAACCCCACGGTCGAGGTGGATGTGGTTTTAAAAGACGGCTCTTTTGGCAGGGCCGCCGTTCCCAGCGGCGCATCAACCGGTGAGCACGAGGCAGTTGAGTTGAGGGACGGAGATAGGTCGCGCTATCTGGGCAAAGGGGTGACCAAAGCCGTAGAAAATGTCAATAAAGTTATAGCATCGGAGCTAAAAGGAATGGACGCGCTTGAACAGGAGAAAATAGACAAGGCCTTGATCGAATTGGACGGAACGGAGAATAAATCCAGATTAGGCGCCAATGCGATTTTGGGGGTATCGCTCGCTGTGTGTAAGGCCGCCGCCTGTTCGGAAAAAATGCCTTTATATAAATATATAGGTGGAGGGAAAGCCGATATACTCCCCGTTCCGATGATGAATATATTAAACGGAGGGGCGCATGCCGACAACAATGTGGATCTGCAGGAATTTATGATAATGCCCATAGGGGCGCGGGATTTCAGGGAAGCCTTAAGGATGGGCAGCGAAGTATTCCATAATCTAAAAAGCATATTGAAATCTAAAAAACTCTCCACCGCTGTGGGAGATGAGGGCGGTTTCGCCCCCGATCTGAAATCTAACGAAGAGGCCGTAGAGGTGATATTGGAGGCCATAGATAAAGCCGGTTACAAAGCCGGCCGGGACGTTTTTATGGCGTTAGATCCCGCTTCAAGCTCGTTTTTCAGGGACGGAAAGTATATCCTGGAAGCGGAAGAAAAGAAAGAAAACTCTTCCGGGGATATGATAGAATTTTATTCGAAATGGGTACGTAAATACCCCATTGTATCCATAGAAGACGGGCTGGCGGAGGATGACTGGGATGGGTGGAAAAAGCTTACCGAAAGACTCGGTAACCGCATCCAATTGGTAGGCGATGACCTGTTTGTCACGAACACAAAGCGGCTTAAGATGGGTATAGATAAAGGCGTTGCCAACTCGATTCTTATAAAAGTAAATCAGATAGGGACCTTGACAGAGACCAAAGACGCTATTCTTATGGCGAAAAAAGCCGGTTACACCGCCGTTGTTTCACACCGCTCGGGCGAAACGGAAGACACGACGATTTCGCATCTTGTGGTGGCCATGAATACGGGCCAGATAAAGACAGGCTCCACATCCAGGACCGATAGAATCTGCAAATATAACGAACTGCTGAGAATCGAAGAGGGGCTGGGCAGTAAAGCGGTTTACGGAAGCGCTGTATGGCCAAAAAAAAGCTAATTTATATATTGACCGGGCTTCTTGTTATAGTTACGGTGTTCCTACCAGGTTTTTCCAAGCTGCAGGAATTAAAAGAAAAAAACCGTAATCTGGAAAAACGAATAGAGATTTTAAAAAAGTCCAACGAAGAACTCAAGAAAGAGAAGGAGAGGTTGGAAAGAGATCCCTCTTATGTCGAAAAGATCGCGCGCGAAAAACTGGGAATGGTGCGTAAAGACGAGATTATACTTAAGTAGCCGCCAGCTTTTGGCTTATGACATATGACGGAAAACCGAGAACATACAGCTTTGACAGACCGAAAGACCAAAATATATTGACTTTATCTAATAATTTGCTATACTACCATTACGCAATATCGCGGGGTGGAGCAGCCTGGTAGCTCGCAAGGCTCATAACCTTGAGGTCGCCCGTTCGAATCGGGCCCCCGCTACCATTCTACTTCGCCAAATACTTACGTATTTGGCTTCGTAGGAATAACAGGTTCTATGAAACTGATTCTTCAGCAAGGTAGAATGTTGTTCCTCCGAAGCTGAATATGTAAATATTCAGCGGAGGAGAACCAATTAAAAAATCCCTCTCTTGAGAGAGAGGGATTTTTTAATTCCATAGGGGGAACCCTCTGCCAAATGTTTTCATTTGGGCGGATCCGCCATGTCAAGATTAATAAGATGGCGGAAGGGTTCCCCCTTCTGGCGCCATGAACCGAACTTTGTTCTGGTTCATGGCTGTCATCCCCCTCCTAATAGGAATTTTTCTGAATAATAAGGAAAGGGGATATTTCCCCTTTCCTTATTCAATCCTATCCCCTTTACCCATGAACCAGAAAGCCACGCCTGTAAGG
>MHFD01000061.1:11194-12497 GCA_001804045.1 Omnitrophica bacterium RBG_13_46_9 | reverse complement strand
GAAGAGCAATTGAAGACACAGCTCGACGCCAAGAAAGTCGGCTCGGTAAAAGCGGACGAACGCTCAAATCAGGTGATAATCCAGGCATTGTCGGGGAGAATGCCGGATATAGAAAAATTAATATTAGCCCTGGACTCCAAGACACGGGAAGTATTGATCGATACGCAGATCGTCAAAGTGAAATTATCCGACCAGTTGACCCAGGGGATAGATTGGGAGGGTATCATTAACACAGGCAAAGCCGCGGGAATGATTTATCTGGGTTCCACTCCATTCGGCATAATACAGACTGCCACCACGGCGGCCGCGACCGCGCTGCCTTCCAGATATAGTTTTTTTGATGCTTATTCTCAGACAAAAGGTATCGGCGCCGGTATCCCCAACACGGGAAACGCTGTTAGTAATATCGGCGGTACTCAAGTTGCGCCGGGGGAGGCGATGCACGTTGGGGTAATAGGCGAGAGACGCGACATAGATATTCTGATTAAATATCTACAGACATTGGGCAATACGCAAGTGTTGTCAAATCCCAAGTTAGCGGTAGTCAATAACCAGGAAGCGCGGATACATATAGGAGAGAGGCAGGCCTACGTTACTACGACCACCACGACCGGGCAGACCACGACCACTGTTTCAGAAGAAGTGACTTTTGTTGATGTAGGTATACAGCTGTCCGTAACACCCACAATAAACACGGACGGCTACGTGACGATGAAAATAAAACCGGAGATTTCAAGCGTTGTCTCGACTCTTGAGACGCCGTCCCACAACAAGATACCCATTATCGACACTTCTATGGCGGAAACGACCGTGATGGTAAAGGACGGCGCCACGATTATTATCGGGGGGTTACGCAAGGAAGAGAAGAACAAGTCTTACGATCAGCTGCCATATCTAGGAAATATACCGGTCATAGGATTTATTTTTAAATCCGGTAATCAAAAAACCGAAAGAACGGAACTCCTGATCATGATTACTCCGCACATAGTAAGCGGAGATAGCCTGACTACGGGAAATGAGTTGGACTTCAAATATAAACCGGCGAAAGAATATAAAGATTACAAGCCCTTTACGGAAGAAGCGGGGAAGGTTGCGCAACCCGCGGAAAAGGAACCAAAGGAAGCTATCAAACCGTATCGTGAGTATTCCGATTTCCAGGACGACGAAAAAACAAGTAGGGAATAGCTGTAGCAAGAGAAAGCTGAAGATGAAAAAAGTCAAAATAATATTGTTGATCGGGGCCGCGTTGATTTTCTTCGCCCGCACGTCATCTGCCATTTTTGACAGCAAAAAAAATAAGGAG
>MHFD01000061.1:6171-11157 GCA_001804045.1 Omnitrophica bacterium RBG_13_46_9 | reverse complement strand
AAAAACTCGCAGAGGATTACGAAAGGCTTAAACAGCAGGTACAGGAGATGACTTATAAATACGCCAATCTAGTCAAGGAAAACGAGGCCTTGAACCAGGACCGCGATAATCTGATGACGCAGGCGAAAAAACTGCTCGGCGAGAGCGGCCGGGCTGAGGAACTTGAGGAGACCATTGAAAAGCTGGGATCGGAAAAATGCGCTCTGGAGGAAGAGGCGGAAAGGCTGAGCGCGGAGAACATGGCGATTACTAACGAACTTCAGGAAATCAAGGCTGAAAACGAAAGTATGACAAAAGAAGTGAATAATTTTAAGTCCGGGGCTGTGATAGCAAGGAAAGATGCCGAGATGAAGAGACTGAAAGAAGATAGAGCCGATTTGAAAAAACGGGAAAGCGTGATGAAAGAAAGACTCGCCAAGGTCGAGAAAGCGGAAACTGCGCTCATGGAGGAGAATTCCAAGCTGGAAAAGATAAAATCCAGATTGGAGGAGGAACTGGCGAAGTATAAAAAAAATTACGAAACGGCCCTGAGAAAGAACAGGGCCTTCGAGGCGGATCTGGAAGACATGCCTAAGAAATTTTCCGAGATCGCGAGACAGAACAAACAGCTTATGAAAGATACTTCCACGATGCATTATAATCTTGGTGTGTTTTATGTGAAGAGCAGGGAGTATGGAAGGGCGCGCGCGGAATTTGAAAAAGCGATAGAGATAAACCCGGATGACGCCTCCGCGCATTTCAATCTCGGATATATATACGCCGAATACATTGTTAAACGTGACAAGGCTGTTCAACACTTCAAAGATTATCTAAGGCTTTCCAAAAGCGATGACGAAGATGTGAATTGGGCCAAGAAATATATCCTTACATGGCAAACCTTTGAAGGCAAGGAGACTATGAAATGAAAAAGGTCTTATTTACCATTTGGATATGTCTTCAGCTTTCAGCTTTCAGCTTTCAGCTTTTCCCGCTGAAAGCGGGACTCCGAAGAATTTCATTCGATGAATCAGCATTCGGAGCGGCTTTTGCCGAAGAGACGCCGAAGGCCGAAGAAGCTACAAAGTTTGTAGGAAGTTTTTTCGATGCGCCTGTCCCCGAGCAGAATTATTTTTTTGTAAAAAGCGTCATAGCCGTATTCGGCAATAGATTTGGCAAGCAACCTACTACAGAGAAGGAAGTGGAGGATGCCGCATGGGACCAGCTGCTTTTATCTTTTGAAGCATTTCGCAGGGGTATCACGGTAGACCAGGAAGAGGTTAACGGTGAAGTCAATAAGATACTGCAAACGGAAGGCGTTCCGTTTGACTGGAGGACTGACAAGGAAAGTTATGAAGGGTGGCTTAAGGAAAAGACCAATGAATCCCCTGCTCTTTTCGAGAATCAGATACGTCACATGATTCAACTCCAGAAGCTTAAAACACAGGTCATACAAAGCATAGAGCCGGCGGTAACGGAAGAAGAGGCTTTTCAGGGCTTCTTGAATGAAAATAGCTCCATTGACTTAGAACTGGTTCAATTTGATGTTGAAGAAGATGCGGTTACGTATTATACTAAGGTTAAATCCGATCCCGCGTACTGGGAGAAGGAAAAATCAGAAAAGCCGGAAAATTTTAGACATCCGGGAGGCGTGACGTGTCAATTCCTTATAGATTTCTGGAAGATTCCGGAAAAGCCGCTTCAGGATATGGTGAAGATGAAACCGGGTGAATTTCATAACCCCGAGCCTATTTACAAAGGCTGGGGGGTGTTCAAAGTTCTGGGCTCGACACAGGCGGACGAATCAAAATTCACAGAAGTGAAAAATCGTTACTCTGAAAAAGTTAGGGCCGGCAAAAGGTCTGAAGGTTTTGGCGTATGGTTTGAAAATTTGAAGAAGGAGGCGAATATAAAAAAAATGAATACCGCCCAGACAGCCGAAATAAAAGTCTCAGAGGAATGGCTTGATCGGGAGAACGTAAGTCAGTAAGTTTTAAACCCTTCAATGGGCTTTAAGGGTTTTATCCCGAACGCAGCCGAGGGGTAAAAAAAAGGAGGATAAAGATGAGAAGAAAAATTTTAGTGCTTAGTTACGCCGCGTTGATAGCAGCATATATAATCTCAGACAACGTATGCCACGCCGCATGGTGGGATGATAATGCGACGGAGGAGGGAACCGCGACTCCAGCCAAGACGTCCACAATAAAACGCACCGTTACGATGGGCGGCACGGCCTCAAGTGAAGAGGCTAAGAGGATAGCCGAGGAAGCGGCCAGGACGAGCCTGAAGTCGAAGGAGTGGGGCATATATTTATTTGCGCGCGACGGAAAGAAAGGGGAAGGCGTGGAGATGGACGCGCTGACATTTACGGATGAGACTGTTTCTTCCAGAAACCTTGAAGCTAAAGGATACCCCACGTCAAACATGGGGATCTTTGTTGCCGATAACGGCTCTTTTTCCTGGGAGACAATGAAAACAAACCCTGCCACGAAGGACAAGGTATTCTTGAGGGGGGAGTTTAAGAATAACGTTATGACCGGGACCATATTCATGAAACCACAGAAGGGGCAGACCACGACGCTTATATTCTCTACGATAAATCCGGAGACAGCGGTGTCGGCAGCAGCCGCTACAGTCGCGGAGACAACAACGGTAAAGAAGAGCAAGAAATAGCGGAGAAAGGAGCTTCTACCGATGCTTAGATATTTTATATCTATGTCGCTTATACTTATGTCCGTTCTATCGGGCGCGGTTACTGAGACTATGGCTGAAGGTAAGTCGACCGAGATTAGGGAAGAGATCATGCCGAAATCCGTAGCAGGCACAGTTACCGGCGTAAGCGCAAACTTTATAGCGGTAGAATACGGGGCCGATAAGCCGGGGCCGGCTTTAGAAATGGCGTTCAATGTAGATAAAGATGTTGTGATAGAGAATAAGAAAAGCTTGAAAGATATAGGCGTCGGCGATACGGTAGAAGTCGCTTACGATGAGATAAGGAAGATGAACCGGGAAGGAAAGAAGATAGGAACGCGGAATGTGGCTAAGAAGGTCAGGTTTATAAAAGCAGCGCCAAAAATGGTAGAGACAAGTGTATTATCGTCTTCGCCCGAATAAAAAGTATCACATAGGCAGAGAGACCGCATAAATAATCGGCAAGATATGTGCGTGAAATCAAATAATAGAATAGCAAACCTGTCCGTAATAATTTTCGGACTTTTTTTCGTATTTTCTCTCTTTGTGCCGTCTTCATGGGCGGCGCAGATAAAGAGAATCCAGACAGGCGACGTATATTTCGACATCGATGATACAAGCGCCACCGCCTCGTTCGTCGCCGTGGACCAGACAAAGACGCTTGTCTTACTCTATCCCAACGCGGATTACAATACCGTCAACCTATTAAGAAACACGTTATTTACCTCGCAGTTCGAGTCGGATACTTCCCTTGTCATCTCCCGCGCCGCAGGAAGCGCCGGGTGCACAGTGCGATATTATCTTGTCGAGTTCAGCGAAGGAGCCACTGTACAAAGAGGCTTAAGCTCCTTCCTCGCCGGCGTTATAACCAATGACAAATACAGGGTAAAAGATATAGCCTTGCCGGATTCCGTAGATCCCGCCAAGTCGGTCGCCTTCGTAGATGTAAGCATGACCCAGAGCAATAGTAACACAGACGAGATAGCCCTTGTCAGCAGTCGCATAATCAACGACGGCGACACGCTCCGGCTCGAAAGATGCGCTACCAATGACGAGGCAAGGGTAATCACCATGATATGGCAGGTCATAGAATTTGATACTGATACTACAGTGAGGTCAGGCGAAACCTTCATAGCTAATAACGCGTATTACAACACCTCGACTATCTCACCCGCGATACCTGCCGGAAAACTTGATAGGAGTATCCTTTTTTATAATTACAGGGCGAATAACAGCGTGAACGGTGTCGAGGGCATGTATCGTATAGACGGCAGCATAGAGAGCGAGAACCTCGTTAATTTTACGAGGGGATATCAGACCGGCGGTAGCAATACATCTGTCTGGGTAGATTGGTATGTAGCGGAGTTTCAGGATGAATCAAGTTTCGTAGAGACGAATACAACCACGTTGGCTGCAGGCGACATAGGAGGCAGCATTACATTAAATAACTCCACAAATCCGGCGAGGAGTTTTATTCAGGTGGGAGTTGCCGGGACCAATAACGCCACCAACACTTATGAAGACGACACAGAGCTTTGCCCTGAAGTGGAAAAACTGCAGGGGATCGAGTTCGACCCATACACAAATTCAATATGGGCAGCGGGGTATTTAACAGATAATGTATATAAGGTAAACGCCACCACAGGGGCTCTAATCGGCTCATATCCTGTCGGCAAAAATCCAATCGCGATAACGTTCGATCCGTCGAATAATGCCGTCTGGGTAGCGAATTTCGGGTCGAATAACGTGACGAAGTTATACGCCTCAAACGGGACATTAATCGGAAGCTACAATGTGGGGACAAAGCCTATGGATATCGCCTACGATTACACCAATACCACCGTTAAGTATATCTGGACGGCAAATTACGGGTCCCAGAACGTGACCAAATTGTACGCCTCAAACGGCACGCATATAACAAGTAATGCCACAGGTCAGGCCAATCCCACATCCATATGTTATGACCCGGACGGAAGACAGATATATGTAGTTTTCTGGAGCGGCACTACACAAGTCCAGGCGCAGAGGGCGCCTTGCACTAATACTACGGCCGTATCGTGGAATAACATAGACATAGGCACTTCTAACCAGGGACAGATGAGGGTGCGCTGGGCGGATACGGGGGGCTACCCAGGCATGAACGCTACCAGCGGTTCAATGTGGATCACCTCGATGAGAGTGCATTCCTGTAGAAGAATCTATGTGAATGAGAGCGGCGCGACGTATTATCCGGAACTGGCGCCTATGGGTGTAGCGTGGGATAATAACACAAAGACCGTCTGGATCACGAATTACGCCTCGAATACGCTCTCAAAGATG
>MHFD01000061.1:5557-6153 GCA_001804045.1 Omnitrophica bacterium RBG_13_46_9 | reverse complement strand
GACATGGGTCCTTATAACACGATCGCAAACCCCTATGATGTCATCTATGCCGCCAACGATACCTCCATGTGGATTTCGTGCGCGGGCCCTGCGTCACTGCAGCACTTTGATACGGACGGCACGCTCCTTGGCACCTATAAACTGGTCAATTCGAGCGATACGATCGCTCTTTCCCGCCAGAACACCGCCTGCAACATAACTTCACATTGGTATGTGGCGGAATTATCTCCTTTAAACGTAAAAGTCCCTAACGGTGGCGGGACGCCGTGGCGGGTGGGTCAGACAAAAAATATTAACTGGACACAATCTGATGACATAGCAGGCCATACACTCGCCATAAGCGCGAATGTAAATAACGACACTAACATCTCAAACTATACGGTCATCAATGGTTCCATCAACGCCCCTTCCAACAATACCGGCACATACAACTGGACCATTCCCTCAACGATAGGCGGCGCGAACTCCATAGGCAAGCTCGTCAGGATCGGCATCAAGGACACAGCCCTCTCCTCTAGAAATTACGATGTCTCAAACGCTCCTTTCGAGATAAAAGGCGACATCCCGAGCGTCACTTCGCCGGCCGCCAACGACGA
>MHFD01000061.1:4417-5535 GCA_001804045.1 Omnitrophica bacterium RBG_13_46_9 | reverse complement strand
GACATCATATGGACAAAGGAGGGGGATTTAAGCGACTATAATTTCAGCATAAGCCTGTCGAATGATGGCGGGGGCGTTAACTGGACCGTGATAAATAACACCACTTCCGGCATCTCTACCTCTTACAACTGGACCATACCCGATACTGCCGAAACCGGCAATAATATGCGGATAAAAGTAAGTTGGGAAGGCGATATCGATAACGTTACCTGCATGTCCGAAGGTAATTTTACCATCAGGGCCAAGATAAACGTGACTTATCCCAATGCTACTACAGAATGGCTCGCGCAGAGTAACGGCACCATTACCTGGACGAGGAACGGCACGTGGGTTCCAAATACCGTCAGTATCTATTACAGGAACGCTACCGGGACAAACCAGTTGATAAATGGCAGCGTACCAGCCAATAATTCAAGCGGCCAGTATGTCGGCAGTTACTTCTGGGATAATATTCCGGTGCCTGCCTCAAGCGCTGCCACGCGCATATATATCGAAAGTAACGCCGATTCCGCCGTCAACTCCACCTCGGAAGCCTTTATCATCTATCCTTATATAGAGGTCACCTATCCTAATACGGACGATGTAGTATGGAACGTAACCGACAGCGTTCCAATTAACTGGACGCTCTACGGCACAATGGATACCGTTGACGTCTGGTATAACAATTCGAGCGGCTGGGAAAAGATAAAAGATAATATAAACGCTAGCATCGGCACTACCATGTGGTACAACATCCCGGTTTCCTACGCTAGCGAAACGGCATACATATGGGTATCCGCGCATACTACCGGCGGATCGCCTATAATACCAAACGACCGTTCCAATTATACCGTCAAGATACGAGGCAAAATAGCCGTAGACATGCCGGAATTGAACAATATTTACACAATAGGCACATCCCAGTATATCAACTGGACACCGACCGGTTTCAGCACCGCGGATAAAGTGAGAATAAAATTTTCTTCATCCGGCGCCATGGACGAGGGTAACCTGACGAACCTGACTAATAGCACCACGGACCCGAACGCCACGCTCGGCACATGGACGTGGGCCTCGGTGCCGAAAAACGTCACCTCTGTAGGAAAGATACGGGTTGAGTGGACAGGTAATAATTCGAC
>MHFD01000061.1:4189-4381 GCA_001804045.1 Omnitrophica bacterium RBG_13_46_9 | reverse complement strand
CATAGACGTAAATCTGCCGAATACCACTACTACCTATTATATAGGTAGCCAAATGCCTATCAATTGGTCAGTGCCGGCTGTCGCGACCGATACTGTAGGCGCCGTAGAGCTTGAGTATGTCCTTGAAAATGGAAGCGGCACCTCATATAACATAAGTAACGGCACAGGCTGGTGGTTTGATGAAAGCGGCGA
>MHFD01000061.1:1797-4172 GCA_001804045.1 Omnitrophica bacterium RBG_13_46_9 | reverse complement strand
CTGAGAGCGCCCAGATAAGCGACGAGGTCAGGATAAAGGCCGCGATGGCGAACGACTCCGCTAACGTCTCCAACCTCTCGAGCGTACCCTGCAGGATAATGGGCGTCTTAAATCTCACATCACCGGACAACGGCACCCAGGCCTGGAAAATCGGTGAGACATATCCTATTACATGGACGCGAAACGGGACAAATTTAGGGAATATAAACATAACATTCTTTAACGGAAGCGGCAATATTACTATATATACATCTTATGATTCGTCCATTGGCACGGCTGACTGGACCGTAAATAATACGACCATGGGAACAGGTAATAGGATGGACGATGTCAAGGTGAGGGTAGCGTCCATAGATTACCCCGCTTACACGTATGACGTATCATCCCAGCCCTTCAGCGTAGTCCCTAATATAAATATAACGTGGCCGGACGTCCTGAACACAACCCTCTATGTGGATGACAATGTTACGATAAAATGGAATACCCAGGGCGACCTTGATAAAGTCACCGTCTATTACTCTCAGGATAACGGCACGGATTGGGGCGACCCAATCGCCGAGGAAGAATCTAATGATGGTAATTTCACCTGGCAGGTTCCGAACGTCAATATCCAGGAAGGCGATTCCAAATTAAAGATATGTAATTATTATTACAATTTGACGCCATCGGCAGCCGGCGGCGAATCGAGAAGCTTTACCATAAAGCAGAAGATAGAGATACTTCCCCCCAATGCTACGGATAAGCCTCAGGTCGGCCAGACGTTCGCCATCCAATTCTTCCCGCACGGGACCGTTGGGAAAGTCAATATAAGCTGGCATAACGGTTCGGGCTGGACAGAGCTCGTCAACAATACAAGCACGACACCCGGCATAGTCAATACATTTAACTGGACCCCCGTGCCGGACGAGATGAGCGCTACTGCCATACACAGGATAAGGATAGAGAGCGAGACATACAGCGGCGTCAATAATACGTCCGCCCAATTCCCCATCGTGGGCTATATAAATGTCACCGAGCCGAACGCAAGCTACTACGCCAAGGCCGGCTCTATAGCGAGCGCGCCCATACGCTGGACATATAACGGAACTAAAATCGGAGACGTCTATATCAAATATTCGACGGACGACGGCCAGAACTGGACGAATATCTCCACAGTGCCGACTGCCTACGGTGTTAATTACACCTGGCCCCTCGTCCCGTCGTTAAAGAATAATCTGACGCGCATAAGCGTTACCGACATCAACGACTCAAATACCAGCGCCGTATCAGAGCGTTTTGAAATAATAGGCGCGTTGACAGTGGGGCTACCGAACGGCGGAGAGACATGGAAGGCCGGCGCGACCCGCGAGATTACATGGGACTCATATGCCGTATCGACGGTCACCATTTATTACAACCTGACTAATGGTTCCGCCTGGACCATGATACCGGGCGCTGATGGCCTAAGCGCCGGAAACGAATCATATAACTGGTCCATACCGGATAGCCTGCTGATCACAACTAATGCCACGATCAAAATAGATGACTCGACCAACGCGACTATAAACGACACCTCTAACGCCGTATTCAGTATAGCGCCCGATATCGAGCTCCTGCACCCTGAGACGCAGAGCGATGTCCTGATAGCGGAAGAGCCGGCTAACATCACGTGGTCATGGACAGGCGATTTCGATAACATGACGCTCGAATACTCCACCGATAACGGCGGAAACTGGAGTTATGTCGACCCGTCCTCGCCACAGGTGCCCAATACGGGCACTTACGATTGGAGTTCCGTGAACGGAACGGTCCTCTCCAAGAACTGTTTGGTAAGAGTGAGCCACCCCGATAATATCACTTATAACGGTACGTCCAACGCCACATTCCCTATAAGAGGTAAGATAATTCTCGACAGGCCCAATGACCCGAACGAAGTCTGGCGCATCGGAGGGACATATCCCATCAATTGGACGAAGAAAGGGAATATGTCAACCGTTAATATCTACTACTCAACTAATGACGGCGTTAGTTGGGCTAAGATACATACAGACGCTATAAATGCCTCGAACGGGACATATAATTGGACCATAAACGCTACTACAACCCCATCGTCGAGAGCCAGGATAAGCATGAACTACACGGCGGATGAGGCTAATGTCTCCGACATGTCGGCACAGTACTTCAGGGTGACGAAACTTGCCGTTACTGCGCCTAATGGAGGCAATAACTGGAAGGCAGGCTCAAGTTACGAGATAACCTGGCAAAGCGGCAATATAAGCAAGGTCAACGTCACCTACTCGTTAAATAACGGCTCAGCCTGGTCCCCTGTGCCCAACGGCACAGACATAAACGCCTCGGATAATAGTCTTAACTGGACCATCGCGAACAACACCAAT
>MHFD01000061.1:1519-1661 GCA_001804045.1 Omnitrophica bacterium RBG_13_46_9 | reverse complement strand
GAATTACGAGCGTCAATAACACCAACGCCTCCTATGAGAATGATATCGCCTACTATATAAGGGGTAAAATCACCGTTACCGCTCCTAACGGCAATGAGGACTTCCAGGTGGGCAATCACACTAACATCACATGGGCGAAAGC
>MHFD01000061.1:1020-1492 GCA_001804045.1 Omnitrophica bacterium RBG_13_46_9 | reverse complement strand
CTATTCATATGATAACGGGAATAACTGGACCAAACTCAACCCGAGCCCTGTCAATGCCTCGCTCGGTACATGGGATTGGAACATAAGCTATAATGAAACGACGACAACAGAAGGTTTCGTTAGAATACTAAACCCTGACGACGGTTTGAACGCTACATACGATACCTCCGACGATACTTTCAATATAATCGGAACGCTTGTTCTTGACTATCCTAACGAGGATAATATTACCCTCACTTATGACGGCGCCGGCGCCAAGTGTCAGATAAACTGGACAAGATACGGCGGCATACCGGCCGTGAGCATCACCTATAAGAATTACGATACCAACAATACGACGGTCATAAATGAAAGCGTTGAGGCAAGCCTACAAAAATATAACTGGACCATTCCCAACGAAATAGGGACAAATCTCAAGGTTAGGATAACCGATACCGGGAACGAAAACGTTACGGATGAGTCCAACTATTCG
>MHFD01000061.1:0-986 GCA_001804045.1 Omnitrophica bacterium RBG_13_46_9 | reverse complement strand
CGAACGGCAACGAAAACTGGACTGTCAACGCCACGCCCAAACCCCAGATACAGTGGAAGACAAGAGGTACATACCCCGGCTTAATCCTGATTCAATACGCCACAGATAATGCGACGTGGAAAGGTAATTACACGTACGCGGCAGGAGACGATAACGTCACCGTATCATATAACTGGACAGTGCCGAATGAAATATCAAATACCGTCAAGGTCAAGGTCTCGACCCAGGTCGGTGATTCCAAAGTCGACGTGAATGACACATCGAATTCCAACTTCAGTATCATAGGAAATATCTCAGTAAATACCCCTAACGGCGGCCAAACGTTCTTATATCCGCAGGATAATATAGAGATTAATTGGACCGCCAAAGGAACGGTTACGCCGGTCAAGGTAGAGTACTCCCTGGATAACGGATCGGTTTGGAATGATATCACTAACAACGTCTCGGGCCAGGAAGGATACAATAATTATACATGGCCGACTCCCGATGAGAGGAGCGCTATATGTCTTATCAAGGTATCTGATAATAGGACAATTTTCTACGATCTTGTAACGGACCAGTCGGATAATGTATTCAAGATCTGGCCTAAACTCAACCTGACCGAACCCGTCGCCGACCAGAACGTAGTCGCCCACTCAAGTAACACTCCTATAAAATGGACCTATACAGGAACAAAGATAAAGAATGTTACACTCGATTACTCTACAAACGGCGGCGCTAACTATACCAATATAAGTACGGTCGCCGTTACAGAAAACTCTACCTACTTATGGCCGACAGTGCCGACACTTACCTGCGACAATAACGCCAGGATAAAGATAACAGACGCCGACGACTCGAATATCACAAATACCACACCTCTCTTTAATATTATAGGAAGCCTCATGATAACGAGCCCCAACGGCGGCGAGAACTGGACAGCAGGCTCCTCGAGGCAGATACAGTGGACAAGATGGGCGGTCTCGACCTTGAACATAAGCTACTCC
>MHFD01000060.1:16903-17171 GCA_001804045.1 Omnitrophica bacterium RBG_13_46_9 | reverse complement strand
TATCGCGAATGGATTGCCTATATTACTCTTTTCCTTAAAAAATACCTTTTTTCTTTGCAAAAAAAATGATGCTTTTTTGCCGGTAAGACAGGGGCGTAATCCGGATGTGCCCCCGCGCCGAAATCCTGCACCGCCCGGGATTCGCGGGAGCGGTCCGCCCCGGGTAAAAAAAAGTCTTTAGGTTTTCTAAGCCTTACTTGTGTATGTATGCCTAAATAAAACTTAAAGACGTTTCGTTTTTCTATCCAACGTCAGATCGACACGGAAT
>MHFD01000060.1:16227-16851 GCA_001804045.1 Omnitrophica bacterium RBG_13_46_9 | reverse complement strand
GCATATTATCCGGGAATATTTCGGGCAAATCTCCTCCTGGAAAATTTAAGAAGGGGGTATTATATATTAAAAGTTTTGAGTTGTCAACTGGAGCGGGGTTTTATCGATCCGGAAATAACATTTTCTGTCTTTTGGGGAACCGGCGGGTAAAGTCTGTTTTTCAGCACATGTCCCGATCACATGTTAAGAAGCCTTTGTGTCATGTTACTTCGTCAAGCGACCACACAAAAGCCTTGACTCCTTCCCTACCCAGTTTTTTGCGTAGTTCCTTCACGCACGAAACGATCTGACGGGCGTCTTTTTCCTCACACGCGATATATAATACGTTATTCCGGCCGGGCCAAACATCCGTCCCCAGATGGACGCCTGACACATTGCCTTTGCCGTAAACGCCCGCCAGCTTTGTGTAGCTCTGCATCGCGCATTGATTAAGGATCTCCGAGACCTCTATGTCCATGACCTCATTATAGACTACCATCACCATTTTTACCATTTTAGGCTCCGTTTTTATCGGTTTACCGGCATCATCTTTTTCTTACCCTCTTTTCAAATACAGCATACATAGTGGGGACAAAAAGTAAGGTAATAAGCGTGGACACAAACAACCCACCTATCATGGTTATT
>MHFD01000060.1:14635-16221 GCA_001804045.1 Omnitrophica bacterium RBG_13_46_9 | reverse complement strand
GGCTGCCATATTTCAGAACCCTCACCGCGCGATAATGCCAGGGGCACCATTGCGATTATGGTCGTGAAGGTCGTCATCAATACGGGCCGCAATCTGTCCTTACCCCCTTGCGTCACCGCCTCAAGCATCGATAATCCCCGCACGCGTAGGATATTAATATAACTTATGAGGACTATCGCGTTATTTACCACTATGCCTGTCAGCATGACGATACCTAAAAATGATATGACGCTTAGCGTTGTTCGCGTAACTATAAAGGCCAGGATTACGCCTGTGAACGTAAACGGGATCGCGAACATGACGATAAAAGGGTCCAGCAATGACTCAAACTGCGCGGCCATAACCATATAAACAAGGATTATCCCCAGCACAAGCAATAGAAACAGGTCGCCAAACGCTTTCTTCTGCTCTTCGGCCTCGCCCCCAAAATTCACCGTGATATCCTCCGGAATAGTGATCTTACCCATCTCCTTCTTTACATCCTCTATCACTTTACCCATTGACCGCCTGTATGTATTGCATTCGACCGTAACAACCCGTTCTCTATTTTTGCGATCGATCTCCTGCGGTCCCGTTGTTTCGGATATTTTCGCGACATTGACCAGCCTTATCTGTTTTCCGGAAGACGGGGAAGTAACGGGGAAATTCTCCACATCCTCTATGCTCTTACGAAAGCCTTCCTCAAACCTGATATATATATCGTACGATTTGCCGGCTTCGCGGTAGCGGGTAGCTGTCGAGCCCTCGATATAAGTCTTAATGCTGTCGGCTATGGTGCGTATATTAAGCCCCAGGGCCGATGCTTTTTCCCTGTCGATCTCTATCCTCAATTCTGGTCTGTTCAACTCTCTGGATATGGAAACGTCGACAGTTCCAGGTATTTTTTCAATAATGCCCTTTAACCTCCTGGCAAACGCGTCCGTTTCCTGGAATGAATGGCCGATTATCTCGATCTGGACCGATTTACCGCCCATTCCGGTAATGACCCTGCCGAGGGGGTTGCCTGTAGCAACATCCAGTTTAAGTATTCCTGGGATACCTATCAATTTTTCTCTCACCACCTGCGCGACTTCTTTTACAGAGCGTTTTCGAAAGTCCTTTTTGACAAGTTTCGCACCGCTGACATTTACATGAGAACCCGAAGAGCCCCCCATGACCGCCCCGATGCCCCGCGGCGCTCCGCTTCTTACAAACAGGTACCTCCGTTCAGGCACATACTGCTCGAAGATCTTCTCTATCTTAGAGGCGATCTTATCCGTCTCTTCGAGCCGCGTCCCTATCGGCAACATGGCCGTTATGCGTATGTCTCCGGAATCTTCCTCGGGAACAAATTCGTTGCCTACAAAACGGCTAAGAAAGAGGCTGAGTATAAAAGTACCTAGAAATCCGAAAATAACCAATTTCTTGCGGGAAAGGCAGCGTGCCAGCGTATCGGCGTATATCCTTTCGAGTTTCGAGAATATATTCTCGGAAATACGACTGAGCGCGGCCAATGTCTTATTTCCCCGGCCAACGTCTCTATCGTTATTTCCCCTGCGTGCCCTCATCCACTTTGAGCATATCATGGGCGTAAATGTGGAAGCCGT
>MHFD01000060.1:10921-14413 GCA_001804045.1 Omnitrophica bacterium RBG_13_46_9 | reverse complement strand
CTCCTTTCAATGTCTTAATAGAAGATATGACATCTTCAGAGGTGTCCATCACCTCCAACATTTCGGCATCCGAGGGAAGCCTGTCCTTAAGCTCATTCAGTCTTTTCTTGACCCTCTGGGCGACCTGCACACTGTTAGTCCCCGTCTGCTTCTGCACGATCAGCATGAGGCCCCGTCTTTTGTTTATTCGCACAATGTTCTCGACTTCCCTGAAGCTGTCCTCTATTTTCGCGATATCCTTAAGGTATATCAATTTTCCGTTACGTTTTCCCAGAATGACAGAATTTATCTCATCGGGTCTGGCGAATTCTTCGGGGATGCGCACAAGGTAATCCGTCAGACCTATTTTGATATTGCCCACCGGCTGAGTGACATTTTCGCGTTTCAGCGTATTCTGTATATCAAGAATAGAAAAGCCGTAGCCTTCCAGTTTTTCCCTGTCTATCCATATATTTATCTGCCGTTCCAGCCCCCCGTACATCTGCACGGTTCCAACGCCCGGGATCTGCTTCAGATCATCGGCGATCTTCTTGTCAATGATATCGTAAAGGCGCGGATATGACTCGTTAGCCGTAATCCCTATATAAAGGATAGGTATCATAGCTGTATTAAACTTGAAAATAAACGGGTTCTCCATCTCCTCCGGTATATCCGGCAGAAAACGTTTAGCAAGCTCGATGCGGTCGCGTATGTCATTGGATGCTTCGTTAAGGTCGGTTCCCCAGTTGAATTTCAGCGTTATCACCGCGACGCCCTCGAGCGAGCGCGATGTTATTCTGTCCAGGCCGGGCGTTGTCCCGAGCTGGTTTTCTAACGGTTCTGTCACCCTTATCTCCACGTCTTCGGGGCTTGCGCCCGGGTATGATGCTATTACTGAAATTGCCGGAGGCTCGATTTCCGGCATCATGTCCACGCCGAGTTGAGATAACCCGTAAACGGAAATTATGATAACACCCAGAAAGATCATCAGGTTCGTTATCGGATACTTTACGCCGAATTCCGGAAGGTTCATTGTATTAAAACTCCTTTTATTACCGACAAATCAATACGTATTGCCTGTCTCCTCGATAAGCACCTGCGTCCCGTCGGTCAACAGCTGTTGTCCCATGATAACGACGACATCGCCTTCAGTCAACCCTTCTGTGACTTCATAATAAGGGCCTTTACGCAACCCCAATTTCACGTCTCTCCGGTAGGATATATTTTCTTTCACCACATACACGTAAGGATTGCACTTTTCGCTGACTATCGCCTCCTGTAATACTACGGGCACGTTTTTGCGCTCTTTTATAATCAGCTTTACGCGCGCGAACATTCCCGGCCCTAAGCGATAATCCTTGTTGGAAACGCTTATCTCGATCGGGGCGGTACGGGTGTCCAGATCTACGATAGGGCTTATCTTTGTCACTTTTCCGATAAATACCTCTTCGGGATACGCGTCCACACCGATCTCTGCTGTCTGTCCGGGGAAAACATTGGGGAGGTATTTTTCGGGTATGTCCAGCCCGATCTCCACATTGTCCATCTTGACTACCAGGGCCACGGGTGTCTGGGGAGTGACATAAGCGCCCTTATCCACATAAACCCTTCCGACAATGCCGGCTAAAAAACTTTCCACCGGAAGTTTCTCAAAATCGAAACCGACTTCGTCCCTGTCGATATAAGCGATGATATCGCCTTTGTTAACGGCGCTTCCGTCCTCTTTCAGTTTCTCGACAATCTTGCCGCTTGCCCTCGGATATACGATCGCCTGTTCTTCGGCCCTTATGTCACCTACATAATCAAGGGTTTTCTGGATATCGCGAGATGTTATTTTCATCACCCTGACCGGAATCACGTCTTCTTTCGTCTGGCTCGGTTTTTTGGAACATCCGCTTAAGGCAAAAAATACGCAAAACAGGCAGATAATAAAGATATGCGATTTTTTCATTTTTTCACGCTCCTTATTCCATATATACGTCATTCTCGCTCAAAGTGGTGCCAATCGCTTTATAATACGCCACCAACGATTTGTTGTAGTTGGCCATGGCCAGGACATAGTTCAGGCTCTCTGTGTCCAGATCCCTCTGATAATCAAGCATATCTTTTGTGCTCACAAGGCCCTGGGCAAATCTCTCTTTTGCCGCGTCGTATGTCTTTTTTTCGGCCTCAAGGCTCTTCTCGGCCGCTTTGACATTCCTATAAAATATATCTACATTTCTGACGGCGTCCCTTACGTCCATAATGATAGTCTGCTCCAATCTGCTGAATGCTATAATAGCCTTCTTTTTTTCAAGCTTGCTTATTTTATAATCGCTTATTTCCTTCGCGAATCCGAAAGGAATGCTTACGCTCACCCCAAGGCTCCAGGAGCCGAATGTGCCATCTTTGGTCTGGTCTGCCGCGCTTGAGTATTTATCCCCAAGTCCATTTGCCGCGTATGTGCCGATTAAGTCCACTATGGGCAAAAGGTTATTCGCGGCCGTTTTTATGCTGATATCCTTATTTTTTAAGTCTATCTTTGCCATCTTGTAATCCATCCTGCTCGTAAACGCCTGCTTGATGCTTTCCACCAGGTCTACAGTTTTCTCATCAAACATAAGTTTATCCGAGGGGTAGATAGAAATGTTCCATAGGGCCGGGTCATCCACCAGATTGGTGACCAGCTTAAGTTCGTCTTCCGAATACTTTGATTCTCTCTCGAAATACAAGAGCCTTTCCTCTCTCCTGGCGACGCCGGCCTGCGCCTCGAATAGATCAACGGAACTAGCCAGGCCTTTTTCATGCCTTTTCTTAACGACCTCAAGCAGCGCTTCCGCGCTCTTTAAGGATATTATGCCGACTTTATACTGCTCCAGATAATGCGTGTAATCGCAATAGACCGACCCGACACGGCTTATTACGTCTATGGCCTCATTTACCAGCGCATAATCGGAAATATACTTGTTATTTTTGGCGATTACTATATCGGCCTGGTCCTGCCCCATCCCAAAAAAGTCTTTCAATAAAGGCTGGGTTATCGTTCCGCTTAAAGAACTTTCAAAATCCGGAAAAAATCTCTGAAGGCGGGAGTTGCTTGAATAAGCGCTGTTATCCCAACTGATGTCATATTTTGTATTTGCGAAAGTCTTTCCTTCTATTCCGATATTCATATCTTTTTGCCTGGATCTATCCTCCGTATTCCCGGTCAAAGCTGGTGCGGCGCCCGGTGCGTTAGTCTCATCATACTCCAAATAACCCTTTAGAGTAGGCTCAAAGGCCCCTTTAGCTTTTCTTATCGCGTCTTCGGCTATGAGAGGGCCCACGCGTTTTATCTTTATTTCAGAATTATTTTCCAACGCCAGAGTGATGCAATCTTTTAGGCTGAGGTCAAGGATCCTGTCCGTATCCGCGTGTTTTATGAACTCTTCCTTGCTTACACCCGCCTTTTCCCAGGCCTCATCCGACGCTGAAACATTCTTTGCAGGGAGGGCTTGTGTAAAAATCAAAATCCCGACTATGGATAGAGTTAGT
>MHFD01000060.1:10601-10913 GCA_001804045.1 Omnitrophica bacterium RBG_13_46_9 | reverse complement strand
CACTTTTTCACCCCTACTCCTTCGAAGAATATCTTCAATATTAAATCGCTTTCTATGCGGGCGCTCTCATACATGTACCGCTTGTCCTGCATATAAGAAAAAAATGATGAGTGTATCATTCCGAAAAGTATGCGCGCTATTTTTTGCGCCGGGAACCCCTTATCAATATAGCGCTCATCCTGCGCCCGCTTTATGATTTCTTCGGCGTGTTCCCAGCTGCGCTTTACCCTGTCAAACTGCTTTCTTGCGAAATTTTTGTCCGCCATCTTGTTTATGTTCTGCCCCTCCGAAAAAAGTATCTGAAAAAACTCG
>MHFD01000060.1:6419-10559 GCA_001804045.1 Omnitrophica bacterium RBG_13_46_9 | reverse complement strand
TTTATCTTTTCGTAGGCCGTTTTCATCCTGCTTACGGCGTCACGGACAGTGCTTAATAGTTCCTCTGTCTTATTTTCAAGGAGAGCCAGATATATGGATTCCTTGTTCTTGAAATATAAATACAGTGTACCGACAGCATATTGGGACGCGCCGGCGATATCTGACATTGATGTATTATAATATCCCTTTGTCGCGAACAGCTGAACAGCCGCGTTAAGGATATCTTCTCTTCTTATCAGCTTGTCACGCTCTTTTCTGCTTATGCGCGCCATGCTTACCTCCATGTATTGGAATATATATGTCAAATAATGAATATTGGTTCACAATATAATTATGCCATTCATTTATTTATATGTCAAGTCTTTTTTAGGTTTTTCGCGTATATAAAAGTACGCGGATTTCGCGGGGTTTATTTTAAAAGTTCCTTCGCATGATCCCGGCCACGGCAAGATCCGGACGCGGAAAGCGTGACCGGTACGCGTCATCGGATAGGCTAGCTAGAACGGGTCAGTCGCTCATATCCTTGATTACAGGGGCCAGTATTTCGGCGGCGTGCCTATGTCCCTCTTTTGTCCAGTGAATGTCTCTTTTATAATAAAGGGTTTCGGCTTCCTCGACAGGCATTTTTTCGTAATAATCCAATAAGTCAATATAGGTCATGTTATTCTTGCGGAAAAATGTCTTTAATATTTCGTTGGGTTTTCTGTAATTATATCTTTCGCTACTCATCAGATATTTCTTGCGAAACTGCATATCCCACGGCACGACTAAAACCAGCATCTGGATCCCGTTATTATTACACAGATCAAAAATTTTTCTTAAATACCCCTGCTCGGATTCGGCTAACAGCCGCTCAAGACGCGGATACTCGTTTAAAAAAATACCCATATAACTATATTTGGAATCGAGATAAAATAAGATCTCCTCGGTTTTCCTGATCTGCCTAAGCCTGCTTAAGACCAGGTTCAGCGTAGCGCGGGAAATGATTTTTCCGTATATTAACCTGGACATCTCAACCGAAGACATGACTTCGGGGTCTATGGAACTCATCCTGTCATAGAAATCGTTTCCGATGTATATTTGGAGTAATACCAAATCCGGCTTAAGCGCAAGGCCCCTGTCAACGAGAAAGTCATACGGATCCCCTCCTCCGGCGTTGATAACGCAGGATCTCTTCCTGTCTTTATTGAGCAGATTTTCCAGAAGCCTGGTATATGTATCCTCGACTTCTACCCCGAGGCCAAAAGTAAAAGAATCACCTAAACATAAAATCCTGAATTCGTTTTTCTCTTTCGGGGGAATTTCACGATCCCTTATATTCAGGCTGTTTGTCCTGACCGTTATCTTATACAACTGTGTCGTTATTTCATAGGAAGAGTCCGGCCCAGGGGATTCCTTATATACCGGAAAAACACGTATTAAAACCAGCTCAGTTATAAAAAGGAATATAAATATAGAAAAAAAGCTGAGGAAAATATTGACGGTTATCTTTTTTATAAACCCCATTCTATGGCCCATATCCCATCATCCCCATAATAAGCAACGTTCACATCGGTAATCAGGCTTTGGGTTACCGCGATCTTTCGTGAAGCGTGAATCGCTTCTGCCTTACGGTTCGCTGCGCAAGAGATGTGATCGCCTCTTGTGCCCTTCCGGCTTTTCCCCGTATAACATAAGCAAAATCCTCTCTTCGGGTGGCGGTTCTGCGATGTTCGGATTATTCAGATCTTTTCTCTTTTGCTTTTTTGCCTTTGAATAATTCTCTCAGCCTTGTGCGAAGTCCGATCTTAAACCGCAAGTCATGTATTCGCATATATATCTCGTTAAGACTTCTGGCATTAACCATAAATAATATGTGAACCGTCCATAAATTTCTGGGGGTTAATTGATGAATGGATATCAAATTTCTTAAATTTTGAAACAGCACACTTTCTAGCTTGGCATGAAATCCAGCCACATGCGTGGAGGGGATACCCAATTCATGTAGCTGCTTCCCAAGAGCAACATCTTCCTTCTCAGAAAGTGTTTTGAAATAATCTTCCTTCTCGGGGGTGTTGACAAATCGCATCAGCTTTGTCAGGCATTTCTGGCTAAGTAAAATGCCTGAACCACCCGCTACCCAGAATATTTCATTCTTTTTATGCTTACTCCAGGACTTGGTGTCTCCGATATACCATGGCTCCCTAAAGTCGAATGCGGATAATGTTCTTATTAAATTATCGAAAAATAGATACGAATCATCGTCTATCTTTAAAAACCATTTCTTACTATTACCGTATTTTTCGTAAGCGTACTTCCACATTAAAAGACTTTTCGAGACCAGATCTTTATATTCGAATTTCCCAAAATTAACCGCATTAGGCAGATTCATACCATTTGTATCGGTTATATAGTGTATGCACGGCACGCCCTTCCCCCACGTCTGCGCGATGGCATTTGCCCTCTTACTGTATTTGCCGCATGTATAGACAAAAACAACTATATCGTCTTTTGTATATACGTTATCCATTAAACCTTTCAGATGTTAGCCGCGAGCGTCAAAAAACACGTTATCCCCTTGCCAACAAATTATTCATTTTGATTTAAAATGAGGTTCCGAAAGAAAAAAGTCATGCGTGATGAAAATGCGTAAGCCGCAAACCCAAAAGAAACTTCATACTGTCCTGGAAAACCTGAACAACCGAATGCCCCTTGTCTTTTTATGGATGTAGATGTAAAATTTTAACGCCAATTTTATAATCCACAGTGTCCATCTTGAGAAAAATATCATGAGGCGTGTTTTTTCTAATTTTCCATAGATTATATCACACGCGCCGCAGTAATGTATATCGTATTTACTCTCTATCTCCTTCATCTCCTCTATAGGGTCAATGCCTAACACATCCAGCTTTTTATAGTACGATTTATTTTCAATAGGTCTACGCAGCGGGTCGTGATATACGCCAACGCTGTCAATTATAGCTATCTTTTGTCCTCTAAGCATTTTACTCCAAAGCAAATCGATGCCCCATCCCGACTTGTTCATGGTAAACGTATGCAGTACTTTAAATAACGCTTCCCTGCTGAAAACCGGGCACATCATCTCGACACCGCTGACATACCTCAATATACACCTATAATCCTGTTGCGTAATACGCCAGTGCATAACCCCGCCCAGAAGCGCCGGTTGCGCTAAATCCAATTTATATCTATGGAAAATCTCGAAAATACGGTTTATAGCTGCGGCGCTCATAAAAATATCATCATCGGGAAAAAACATGGATTCATATTCTTTTATTTTTTCGCCGAGCCTATCGATCGCCGCGGCTATCGCTCCCAGTTTCAGAATGTTTTCCCGCATATGGAAATAAAAATCCGCCTCTTTTTCATATCTGTTTTCTATATTGCCGTAATAGATCAAAGCCAGATCAAAATTTTTCCTCGCGCCACTAATCCAATGTTTGTGAAAAGAGTCGTCTCCCACACATGCTATGACAAGATTATTTTTTTGTATTTTTAACATATTATTTGATTATGCGACCCCGGTTTCCGTCCCTCCCGAGCGTATAATGAGAGTTGTTGTTAATGCTCACTGATCGGGTAACTCTTTTAATGCCTATTAAACACGTTAAATCCTTCCGCCACGCCAGACAAAGACTGACAGGGCGTATCCCCCCTAGGCGGAAAATCCGAAACTCGAAATCCGAATAACCGAAATGTTAACAATTTGTCACTCGTTTATTTTCGTGAGTTTAGAACATTTGAATTTAGAATTTAACCATATCTTAAATGGTTACCGAATTATTGAGCTAGCACAGCGGTTCTATTTCCTATAATTTAAATGGAACCTGTCCCATTTGTTAAAACTCATTTTGTACCTTAATAGGACTCTGAACCAAATCCGGGTTCTCTGCTGTGCAGATTGTATGATCTTGCAATAATCGTGTCTCCTGATTCTTAATTTTTCTTAAACATGGCGGTGGCTTCTTCGAGATTGATGTCCTCCAGAAGGGTTATTCTGTTGACCCTGCCTGAAAAGAAATAGAGTATCATATAATCCGATTCGTCCACTTTATAAAGCGCTTTCTTTCTGGGGATTGTAAGAAAAGGGGACTTAATCTCTTCTGTTAAAACAGGCTGGCCGTATTTTTCGTTTACTAT
>MHFD01000060.1:3832-6354 GCA_001804045.1 Omnitrophica bacterium RBG_13_46_9 | reverse complement strand
ATGATACTAAGCTTACCAAAAGATAAAGCAAGATTTTCTTTCTCATCTTATGTCCTCCACAACCATACTGTTAAAAGCTTTTCGGCTAAAGTGTCCGGCGGTTACCGCTACTCGTTTAAACCCCTTAGCGCTGACTGATAGGAAAGATACTTACGGTACAGTCCGTCTTTTTTATTCACAAGTTCCTCATGAGTGCCCTCCTCTACGATTTTTCCATGCATAATGACTATTATCCGGGTAGCGAATTCTATCGTGGTAAGTCTGTGCGCTATGATAATGGTCGTGCGGCTGTGCACAAGCTCTTTAAGGGCTTTCTTGAACAGATCTTCGGATTCCGGGTCAAGCGCGGAAGTGGGCTCATCCAGGATCAATATAGGGGCATCCTTTAAAAATGCGCGAGCGATGGCTACGCGCTGGCGCTCTCCAGCCGACAGGCGCGCGCCCCGTTCGCCTATCTCAGTTCCGTATCCGTTCGGCAACTGCTCGATGAATTGATCGGCGAAGGCCCGTTTCGCGGCCTGCCGTATCTCATCAATCGATGCATGCGGTTTACCTAGCCTCAGGTTCTCCTCGATACTGCCCTGTAAAAGGATCGGATTTTGCGCGACAAAGGTAATGTTACTCCTTAAAGATTGTAGTGTCACGCCGCGAATGTCTATCCCATCGATAGTGATGGATCCTTTGCTGACATCATAAAACCGTAAAAGCAGGTTCGCCAGCGATGACTTTCCCGCCCCACTATGCCCCACGAGCGCGATGGTGTTATGTCGGCCGATAGCAAGCGAAAAATCACTGAAGATCGGTTTTGCGCCGGTGTATCCGAACGTAACATTGGAGAACGCGATATCCCCTTCGACATTCTTCAGCCTAACTGAGGAAGGATTGTCACAAACTTCGGGATATGTGTCAAATATCTCGAAAATGCGGTCTATCGCGACAAGGCCGTTTGTTATCGTCAGCCTAAGCTCGGCTAATCGCTGCGTGGGTTGATACAAGAGCCCCACATATGCGTAGAAAGCCATAAGCCCACCGACCGTCAGCCGCCCGTTATACACCTCTATGGCGCCGGCCCACAGCACTATAATAGGTCCGAGCGAGGTCAAAAAACCCGTTAATCCAAGCGCGAACGACTGCAACTTTAGATTCAGTCTGAGGGCGCCGAAATATCCCCTATTCTGGCGAACGAACTCATCTGCCCTCATCTCCTCCTGTGTGAAGGCCTGGATGGTAGAGATGGCCGAAAACTGTTCATGGAGTTCGCCCGAGATCCTCTCTGCGCGTTGGTGGATATCATGACTGGCGGCCCGCATCCGGCCCAGCATGATGCGATTCAGCATAATGTAGAAAGGAAATATTACCAAAGACACCGCCGCAAGCGACGGGTGCATCAGAAAGAGCGCGGTAATAATCGCCAATATGTAGACAATGTCCATGATTGTATTTATTACGGCGGAGCTCACCAGGTTTTGCGCGGAGTGGATATCGCCTGTCATGCGGTTGACTATTTCCCCTATCCTGTGGTGGTCAAAATAACTTAAGCTCATCTTTTGGAGGTGCAGATAGAGTTTTCTCTGCAAATCAAAGATAAGCCGATACCCGAGGGTCCCGACATAGTAGGAACGAAAATAGCTTACCACGGCATAGATGACGTATAATATTATAAGTCCGACCATAAGCATGTGGATCCTGATCGGGAGTTTTGTCCCGGCCGGAATAAGGTATGTGTCCACAAGCACCTTTATTACCAGGGGTACCGCCAGAGGGATGACGTAACGGATTATTCCTGTTATGATCGAATAGATCAACAGTTTCTTTCTTTTGACGGCGTAGGAGAGAAATCGTTTAAGGTTTTTCTTGCTTTTATTTGTCTTGAAAATACTTAACCGCGCTAATAATCTTGTCATTGACCTTCCGCCTTATTTAAAGTTCAGGATATCTTCCGCAACAAATTTTGGCACAACCAGACAATTATACTACCCTGAATAATACCCATGCAAGAAAATTAACACCCTATTTAAAAAGGTGCGCCCGACAGCCGGAGAAAATTTCGTTCAAATCGCCGCACAGCATATCCCTGTCGGAACCCAACCCGGAATGATATTTTTCTGCTCTAAACCAGTCATCACAATGAATACAAACAGGCGATTGTGCTATTCGGGCGGGGCGTAAGGATAAAAACCGAATCAACGTCTTTTTTGATCAGCTGATTATCCCTTTTATATACTCTTTGGTCATCTTCTCTTTGGGGTCTTCGAGAATGGATTTTGCCGGACCATGTTCTATCAGCTCGCCAAGATAAAGAAAAATTATATAATCAGCAAGCCTTTTCGCCTGGCGTAAAATATGAGTGACGACAACGATGGTGTATTTTTCTTTAAGCTCTAAAAATCTTTGTTCTATGCGCTGACTGGACTTCAGGTCAAGGGCCGAGGTGGGCTCATCGCCGAGGATGATCTCAGGCTCGACCGCCAGCCCTCTCGCTAAACAAAGCCTCTGCTGTTGTCCCACCGAAAGATTTGATG
>MHFD01000060.1:305-3815 GCA_001804045.1 Omnitrophica bacterium RBG_13_46_9 | reverse complement strand
TCAAAGATGTTTTCGCCGTCAACCAAAACCCTGCCCGAGACCCTGACACCGTCCACGGAATCTATCAGCCGATTGAACGATTTCAAAAGCGTTGTCTTGCCGCACCCGGAAGGGCCGATAATAACGGTTATCTTTTTGTCGGGAATATCAACTGTGATATTCTTAAGCGCCTGCTCATATCCGTAAAATACGCTTAAATTTTGCACGCTTATATGTGTCTTGTATTCCACTTTGACTCCTATTTTACTACGTGTCTGGTAAATCTGCCTGTTAAGGCCCTGGAAACCACGCTGATTATCAGAATTATAGAGGTAAGTATGAGCGCAGAGGCATAAGCCCGCCCCTGGACTTCGGGAAGGGGCGTTCCCAGCTGAAAGAAAATAGCCAAAGGCAACGTGGCCGCCGGGCGGAATAAAGAATAAGGAATGGAATCAGTAAAGCCGGCTGTAAATATTACTGAGGCCGCGTCTCCGATGCCCCTGCCGAAAGCGACAAGAACCGCGGTCATTATCCCCGGCAATGCCTGTCTTGTCACTATCTTTAGGGCGGTTTCCAGCTTTGTAGCGCCTAAAGCGTACGAGGCGTCCAAAAGTTCCGTCGGCACCATTCTCACAACCTCATCTATCGCCCTGCTCATAATGGGCAGGATCAAAAGCGATACCGTGATTATACCGCCTAAAAGCGAGGTCCTGAGCCCGAAGAACAGCATGATAGTAAAACCGAAAGCTCCGTATACTATGGAAGGCACGCCCCATAAAACATCGAAAGAAAAACGTGTGAACGCCGCTATTTTAGACTCTTTCTTCGAGTATATGTTGATATATAAAACAACGGGCAGACTCACCAGAATCGCCAAAAATGTCGCCCCTCCCGCAAGATAAAGAGACCCCAGGATAGCGTTCAATACCCCGCCTTCTTTTCCGAGATAGTATCCGCCTTTCGGCGTCTGGGTAATCATCGCCAGGTTCATGTAAGATATGCCCTTTGCGATAACCGTGGCCAGTATGAACGCCAGTGTCAAGAAAATTACTACCGTAGAGGCGAACGTCAGGCTTCTGAAGATCTTCTCTTCCGCATATCTTCTATCCATGCTACCGTATGTTCCTTTCTACTCTAATAAGGATAATCCTGGATATGATGTTAAAAGATAAAACCACCATCAGTAAGACTAAAGAGGCGAGTAATAGGGCTGAGTCGTATAAGGGCACGGATAACATTTCTCCGTAGTTATTAGCGATAAGCGCCGGCAACGGATAAGCGGGATCAAGGACAGAGGACGGGACCTTGGCTACGTTTCCGGCTACCATAAGCACCGCCATTGTCTCGCCAAAAGCGCGCGATAATCCCAGGACTATAGCGGCTATGACACCCGGCATTGCCTTTCGGATGACAACATGCTTTACTGTCTGCCATTTCGTGGCGCCCAACGCCAAAGAGGCCTCCCTGAGTTCGGCTGGCACCGATCTGAAGACTTCGGATGAGACATGAATAATTATCGGGAAAATCATCACCGCCAGTATGACTCCGCCGGCAAGCACGCTGTAACCGCTTGAAAAAGTCCCGAAGAAAGGCGCAATGTGGTCTTTTATAAGCGGCACTATGACCAGCACGCCGCACATCCCATACACCACCGAAGGGATGCCGGCAAGTAAATCTATCAGCGGATTTGTCCATTTACATAGGCGCGCGCCGGAATACTCCGAAAGATAGATTGTCGTAAAAAGACAGAGAGGAACGGCTATGAAAATGGCTACCCCGGTTACCCAGAGGGTGCCCATAATAAACGGGAAAAAGCCGAACTTCCCGCTTGAGGGCTGCCATGAAGTCGAAAACAAAAGCTCGTTTAACGGTTTAATCGCCAGGATAGGCCTTGATCTCTGGTATAATCCAAAGGCCATTATAAATACGATCAGTCCGGAAAAAATAGTCAGGGATAGCATCAGCTTCCTGGCGATCCTGTCCTTTAATAACCTTATTCTCTGCATGTCCGGGTTAATCCCTTTGCATATCTATTCGGCTTCGAGTTTCCTCAATTCCCGCTTGAGCTTATCTTCGGTTAAGTTAATATATCCGGATTCAGGCACATATTTCTGTCCATCCGTAAGGACCCATCTTATAAATTCTATCACCGTCTCTTTTTCGGGTCTGCCCTGAGAAACAAAATGCAGGTCCCTGGCAGGCGGAGAAGGGTATCCGGCTTTCGCTATGGCTTCGGTGATATCATCGCGGCTATTATAAAAATCTTCGTCCTTATCTATCACCCCGTTTTCGTTAATGTCAATCGGCAATACGGTGATACCATTGACCTGTTTTTTGGTCTGGGCGTCATACACATAATTGATATTATTGAAGCCGATCCCGTATGCATCCCTTTTTACCGCTTCGGCCAATCCGGGGTCCCCGTAAACGCCTATTCCAAGAAGATCCTCCTGTTTTTTACCCAGATATTCCGCCCATGTCTGCGCTGCACCGCAGGCATCAGAACGGGTGTAAACATGGATTAAATGAGCCATATCATTGCCGGCTACTTCGCCCCATTTTTTAATATCGCCGCTTATCCAAATACCTATTAACACGTCTCTCTTAACCCCTTTAGCGAGAAGTTCCTCTAAAACAGGGTTACCCTCATTGACCGTAGGCACTACGGCGTCTTTGGTCACCGAAACCCACCAGGCGCCTTTCTCCACTTCCCCCTGATAGACCTTACGCGATACCATGCCGATATCCACAATCTTAGCTAAACAATCTGCCATTCCTTTACCGGCACCCCCCGCGGCGACATCTATCTTTACCGCTGGATGTATCTTCTGAAACTCCTCAGCCCATCTGACCACCATGGGATAGAGCGCCCAAGCGCCCGATATCGCTATCACTCCCTTAAGATCCTTCTTCTCTTTTTCTGCCGGGACTTCTTGAACTCCGGCGGTAAAAATCATGCCAGCTACCAATAAAGAGCTTAAAATCCTTCTCATCATTTATCTCCTTTTGTAACTTTAATATGCTGTCGGGGAAGCCGCCTTATGATGAAATTGTCTGTTTTGCAAAGCCCCATAAGCACGTCCGCTCATATCAGATCTGAAAGCTTCACTCTTTCCAGTTTGTCTGATACGAAATTCCTTATTTCTTTAAAGATGTCTATGACTTTCTTTTCCTGCTCAAGCGGGGTATGTGAAAAAAAATACGTGCTTACGGATCCCGTAGGCGCCAACGCGCCGTCCATCAATCTTATGATCTGGGCGATGCTTATTTTTGTCGGAGGCAACGCTAAGTCATATCCCCCGCACGACCCCCTCCTGGCCTTCAGGTAACGATTCTGTTTTAATATTAAGAGCAGCTGTTCCAGATAACCCTTTGGGATATCGCATTCGGAGCTTATGCTCTCTGTCTTTACAAAACCTGCTTTCCTGTTTCGGGCGATACAGATAAGCGCCAATAACGAATATTCGCTTTTCGTGGTCAATTTCATTTTGCGGCTTTTCCTTGTTTACTTTGTCTATTGATATTGTAGAC
>MHFD01000060.1:0-268 GCA_001804045.1 Omnitrophica bacterium RBG_13_46_9 | reverse complement strand
GGATAATGGGGGTGTTTCTTTGGCTTGAAGGTAGCGGATGTCCGGCTGCCGTAGCTGGTTGTAGCAGTCTGTTATATGTTTATTATTTTCGCGGCTAAAGGAGCTGAGGGACGCGGCGTCCCGCATAAGTTTACTTATTATCTACGGGAATATTTTGGCTCTATTCTACGGGTATCAATATCTTCTGGCCTGGTTTGAGCTTATTGGAATTTTTTATCCTGTCTTTATTCAGCTCATAGAGATACTTCCACCGATGGCCGCTGCCGCA
>MHFD01000059.1:17506-18997 GCA_001804045.1 Omnitrophica bacterium RBG_13_46_9 | reverse complement strand
TACCGGCGAAGAACTCGTAAGGATTTTAGCGGTTCACAAGGATGTCGAGATAACCGTGTTACAGGCCCTGATAGAGAAAGAGCATCCCATATCGGAGATATTTCCCCGACTTTCGGACAAAATCGATATAGTATGCAGGAAGCCAGACGAGACAGAAGCGTTGAAAAAAGCGGACCTATTATTTTTGGCTCTTCCGCATAAAGTTTCCATGACGGTTGCTCCGAGATTCCTAGGCGGCGGCAAGAGCGTCATAGACTTGAGCGCTGATTACAGATTGCCCGTTGACGAATATACAAAATGGTACGGCGCAGAACATAAGGACGGGGGTAATATTAAGAACGCTGTCTACGGCCTGCCTGAACTTTTTAGGGATAAAATAAGGCAGGCGAAACTTATAGCGAACCCCGGTTGTTACCCAACCAGCGCGTTACTTGCGATAATCCCTCTGGTTAAACTCGGTCTCGTTGATTTAGACACGGTTATTGTGGATTCAAAAAGCGGCGCGACCGGAGCCGGCAGAAAGGCCCACATCTCGTTGTCTTTTTCAGAGGTAGACGAAAACATGAGGGCGTATAAAGTAAATGAACACCAGCATAAGCCGGAAATCAACCTTATCGTCAGCAAGTTTGCCGGAAAGAAGACAGACGTTGTATTTGTGCCCCACTTGGCGCCCATAAATAGGGGCATCCTTTCGACGGTTTATATGGATTTTTCGCCTGAGAAGAAAAAAAAGAAGATAAATACGGCTGAGATTGTCGGGTTCTACAAAGATTTTTATAAGGGAGAGCCTTTCATACGGGTTATGAACGAGGGCACATTACCAACGCTCAGGGATGTCCAATACACAAATCTATGCGCTATTGGCGTTAACGTAACGGGTGATAAGGTTATTGTTGTTAGCTGTATCGATAATCTTTTGAAAGGCGCAGCCGGTCAGGCCGTGCAGAATATGAACATCATGTACGGTTTCGACGAAAGGGAAGGGCTGGTATAATCAGTCACTGGCTCATAGCTCTTCGCTCATAGGCCGTAAGTTGCAGACCGCAGGTCAGATGTGGCCCGGCGGCCATTTTTCCTATGCGCTAAGGGCAAATTGCCCACGCATCTTAGGAACAGATAAAGAATGAAACACGTATTGCCGAACGGTTTTTTAGCAAGCGGTGTCCACTGCGGGATAAAGAGATTTAAAAAAGACCTCGCTCTTATTTATTCAAAAGCCGGGTGCAAGGCGGTAGGCATTTTTACCAGAAATAAGGTCAAGGCCGCCCCGATTTTAGTCTCGAAATCGATTCTGAAATCTGGCAAACCCATCAGGGCGATCATTATCAACAGCGGTAACGCCAACTGCTGCACGGGCAGATCCGGCGTAAGAGACGCCAAAAGGATGATAAACGCCGTAGCGAAGGGTATGAAGCTGGATTTTGCGAACATCCTGGTATCGTCAACCGGTATTATCGGGAAAAAACTGCCGGTCGATCTGATCGAAAAAGC
>MHFD01000059.1:16183-17476 GCA_001804045.1 Omnitrophica bacterium RBG_13_46_9 | reverse complement strand
AAAAGGACTGATGAGCTCTGCGAACGCGATAATGACCACAGACAAAAAGGTAAAAATCGGGGTGTGGAAATTCATGCTCGGAAATAAAGAAATAACCATATCGGGTATCGCAAAAGGCGCCGGCATGATAAATCCTGACATGGCGACTATGCTCGCGTTTGTATTAACAGACGCCAGAATCGATAAAGACGCCCTGAAATTCGCGCTAAAAGAAGCGTGTGACAGGTCATTCAACGCAATAACCATAGACGGTGACATGAGCACGAATGACACGGTACTCCTCCTGGCCAACGGTTTGGCGAATAATAAGACCATCAAACGGAAGACAAAGGAATACAGGGCGTTTTTAAAGACGCTTAAAGCCGTTACCTTCAAACTGGCCAGGAGTATCATCGAGGACGGAGAAGGCGCCACTAAATTTGTGGCTGTCCGGGTAATGGGGGCGCGAAAGACCGGCGATGCATTCAAGGTCGCGCGGGCTATCGCAAATTCATGTCTTGTAAAGACAAGCGTGCATGGCGAGAATCCGAACTGGGGCAGGGTGGCCTCGACCGTCGGCTCAAGCGGTGTCGAGGGGATAAAACAGAACAAGTTTGAGATTTTTCTGGACGGTGTATGTGTTTTTAAAGGAGGCAAGTTTCCGGCGGCCGCAAAGGAAAAGCTCTCAAAAATATATAAAAGACGCAATGTGGAGATCGAGGTAAATCTTAAACTGGGC
This sequence comes from Omnitrophica bacterium RBG_13_46_9, assembly GCA_001804045.1. Classification (GTDB taxonomy): domain Bacteria; phylum Omnitrophota; class Gorgyraeia; order JABMRN01; family RBG-13-46-9; genus RBG-13-46-9. The sequence continues at coordinate 16,758 of MHFD01000059.1, read as the reverse complement.
AGAAAAGCTGCGCGGATATGGACGTGCGACCTGTCTAAGCGCTACGTTGAGATAAACTCGCACTATATGACCTGATGAGCAGATTATCACAGATGCAGTGGTAAATATAAATTTTCACAGATGAGCACAGATATTTGTTCTCATCTGTGATTTACATCTATGATCATCTGTGTAAAAAAATATAAACCATGGAAGAGGCGATAAAAAAGAGCAAGGTATTAATAGAGGCGCTGCCATATATAAAAAAGTTCTCTAATAAGATATTTGTAATAAAATTCGGCGGATCCGCCCTATCCGACGAAACAATAAGGCGCAGCGTTTTGGAAGACATCGTTTTTATGCATTACGCCGGCATGAGACCCGTTCTCGTGCACGGCGGAGGGCCGTTTATAAGTATGAAGATGAAGGAAGCGAAGAAAAAGCCCAGGTTTGTCGACGGGCTCAGGGTTACGGACAAAAAGACAATGGAGATCGTGGATGAGACCCTGACGGGACTGAACGGGATTCTGGTGGAAGAGATAAAAAGCATGGGAACGGAAGCCTTCGGTTTGAGCGGTAAAGAGAATAAGCTTATA
>MHFD01000059.1:15571-16171 GCA_001804045.1 Omnitrophica bacterium RBG_13_46_9 | reverse complement strand
ATAGATCATAAAGAAGATATCGGTTTTATAGGGACCGTTGATTCCGTGGACACGACCGTCCTTGAGAGGTTGCTGGAGGCAAATATCATTCCCGTGATTTCACCGGTTGCCATAGGAAATAACGGCGCGCTTTACAATGTCAATGCCGACGAAGCGGCCAGCCATATTGCCGCAGCGCTAAAGGCAGAGAAACTTTTTCTCCTCACAAACGTGAGAGGGATCATGAGGGATAAGGATAATTTGGACACGCTGTACGAATCCTTGAGTATCAATGACTTAGAGATATTGACGCAGAAGGGGATCGTATCGGATGGCATGATCCCTAAGACAAAAGCGTGCATCAACGCGCTGGAAAACAAAGTCAAAAAGGCGCATATTATCGACGGCAATCTGCCGCATACGCTTCTTTTGGAGATTTTTACGGATAGAGGAGTAGGGACGGAGATTGTAAAACTGGGGAAAAGGACCAAGGCGACAGAGGGGTTATAAGATTTTGCGTTACTGAAGGAATATCCATTATGAACACGAACCAAGTCCTGACTCTCTATGATAAGTATGTAATGAAGACATACACTAGAGTGCCTCTTGTAGTGAAAAAAG
>MHFD01000059.1:15440-15556 GCA_001804045.1 Omnitrophica bacterium RBG_13_46_9 | reverse complement strand
GGAAGGCATTTTTCTGCAATTCAGGCGCGGAGGCCAATGAAGGCGCCGTTAAGCTTGCCAGGAAATATGCGGGAATAAACAGAAAATATGAATTGATAACGATGGATAAGTCATTC
>MHFD01000059.1:15101-15410 GCA_001804045.1 Omnitrophica bacterium RBG_13_46_9 | reverse complement strand
ACGGGCCAGGATAAGGTTAAGCAGGGGTTTGAGCCGCTGCCGGAAGGCTTTATCCATGTTCCTTTCGGCGATATAGAGGGATTAAGAAGATCCGTGAGCGAAAAGACAGCGGCCGTCATGCTTGAGCTGATTCAATGTGAAGGTGGCATAAACATTGCGACAGAAGAATATATAAAAGCGGTTAGAGAAATTTGCGACAAGAATGATCTGGTGTTGATTTTTGATGAGGTCCAGACCGGCATGGGCAGGACCGGCAAGATGTTTTGCTACCAGAACTACAATGTCAAGCCGGATATTATGACACTTGCA
>MHFD01000059.1:14855-15068 GCA_001804045.1 Omnitrophica bacterium RBG_13_46_9 | reverse complement strand
ATGGTAGCCGGTTCGAAATTCGCCGATGTATTGACGCCTGGTTCCCATGCTTCGACATTCGGCGGCAGTCCGATCGTATGCGCGGCGGCGCTCGGTGTCTTTGAAGCCATTGAGAAAGAGGGATTGTTGAAGAATGCCGAAAGGCAAGGCAAGTATTTAATGAGAAAGCTAGAGCTTCTTAAGAAAAAATACAAGATTATAAAAAGAGTAAAG
>MHFD01000059.1:13121-14716 GCA_001804045.1 Omnitrophica bacterium RBG_13_46_9 | reverse complement strand
CACAGGTTGATAAGGCGATTTCTATTTTGGATAGGGTGTTCAGGGAATATAAGGCGTAATTGCGGTTTGACGCGGATAGCGTCCGACTTTAAAGAAGCTTTTTTTGGATTTGGTGATGAAAAAAGACCTCATATCAGTAAAAGATCTGACCAAAGGCGAGATTCTCGGCCTTTTCAGGACGGCGAAAGCGCTTAAAAGTAAGCCCTTGTCCAAGAAAAGCCATCTGAAATACAAATCACTCGCGCTCGTTTTTCAGAAACCATCGAACAGGACAAGGGTTTCGTTCGAGGTCGGAATGGCGCAATTGGGCGGGCAGGCTATTTATTTAGGACCGAATGAAGTAAGGATAGGCGAAAGAGAGTCGGTCAAAGATGCGGCGATGGTTTTATCGCGATACGTGGACGGAATTATTACAAGGACTTTCGGCCATGAAGACGCGGTGACGATGGCGGAATTTTCCTCGGTGCCGGTTATAAACGGTTTAAGCAACCTGTCGCACCCGTGCCAGGGGTTGAGCGATTTGTTTACCATTAATGAGTATTTCGGAAACAGAAGGGTTAAGATCTCGTTTGTGGGGGACGGAAATAACGTATTACATTCGCTCTTGTTGGGCTGCAGCATATTGGGAAGGGATATATGCGCGGCCACGCCCGAAAAATGTCAGCCAAACGCCGATATTTTAAAAGAGGCCAGAAGGATCGCCGCCGCAAATAAGTCGCGCATAGAACTGACGGATGAGCCTGAAAAATGCGTCAAATCCGCAGATGTAATTTATACGGATGTATGGGTCAGCATGGGGTGTGAGTCTGAAAGGGCTGACAGGCTGAATGCATTTAAGGGTTTTCAGGTTAACAGAGAATTAGTCTCGCATGCCAAGAAGGGGGTTTTGATAATGCACTGTCTTCCCGCCCATAGAGGAGAAGAGATTACGGACGACATTTTAGACAGCAAAAATTCTATCGTATATGAACAGGCTGAAAACAGGCTGCACGTTCAAAAGGCGATACTGCTGAAATTATTAGGTACCGGTAAACACTAAACTCGAAACCCTTCCGCCCAAAGCGTATCCGCTGGGACGGAAAACTCTGAACAAACTCGAAATACAAAACACGACTTCAAAACCCAATTTTAAGGCATTCGGGTCTTAAATTTTGGATTTGTCGATGGTTTTTCCGCCTTAAGGCGGCGAATAGTTAGGATTTTTATGGAGAAAGGCCTTATATGAGTAAAAAAATCGTACTTGCGTATTCAGGAGGATTAGATACTTCGGTCGCGGTCAGGTGGCTGAAAGACAGGGGGTTCTCTGTCATATGCTATTTAGCCGATGTTGGTCAGGGTCAGGATTTCAAACCCGCAAAGAAAAGAGCGATAAAAGCCGGCGCAAGCAAGGTTATCATAGGCGATCTGAAAAAGGAATTCGTCGAAGGTTTTATATGGCCTAGTTTGAAGGCAAACGCGATTTACCAGTCAAAATACTTTCTTGCCACCGCCCTTTCAAGGCCACTTATAGCTAAAAAACTTGTGGAAGCGGCGCACGATGAGAAAGCCCTCTTCGCCGCGCACGGGTGCACGGGTAAAGGTAATGACCAGGTAAG
>MHFD01000059.1:12971-13042 GCA_001804045.1 Omnitrophica bacterium RBG_13_46_9 | reverse complement strand
GAAGCGGAGATGAGATACGCCCAGATTCACAATATCCCAATAGATGTGACAAGAAAAAAACCATATAGCAT
>MHFD01000059.1:12730-12874 GCA_001804045.1 Omnitrophica bacterium RBG_13_46_9 | reverse complement strand
GCCGCGTCTATTCTTATGGAAGCCCACAAGGCTCTGGAAGGCTTGGTCTTGGACAGGGAGACCCTGTATTTCAAGGAAATGGTCAGCCTGAGATATGCGAGGCTGATATATGACGGCCTGTGGTATACACCGTTGAGAGAGGCG
>MHFD01000059.1:12439-12709 GCA_001804045.1 Omnitrophica bacterium RBG_13_46_9 | reverse complement strand
GTAATAGGTTATAGGCTATAGGGAGTAGGGGTATTGACTATTGTCACGTTACGTGGGACGATGGACGTAGGACGTGGGACGATTAGTAAGACAAAGCTTGTTAGCAGGGATAAGTACGGAAAGGACAATTAGAGTTCGTGTCATTGCGAACACCTTACATAGCGAAGCGTGCCGAAGCAAATTAGGTTATAGGGAATAGGTTATCAGCTTTCGGTTATCGGTTTTAGGTGATAGGTAATAGGGGAGAATGAGATGACTAAGAAATTGTGG
>MHFD01000059.1:12086-12382 GCA_001804045.1 Omnitrophica bacterium RBG_13_46_9 | reverse complement strand
GATTATGATTATAAACTGGCCATATGGGATGTAGTCGGTTCTAGAATACATGTATTTATTTTAGAAAAAGCAGGGTATTTGGCGGCCTCTGAAAGCGGGAAGCTGACGAAGTCTCTCGAAAAGATATTTGACAGAATTAGCAAGGAGTCTGAAAAAGGCTTATTCAAGATCGATGCCAAATACGAAGATGTCCATACATATATCCAAAATATGGTCTCAAACGAAGTCGGTGATTTGGCGCTTAAACTACACACTGCAAGATCAAGAAACGATCAGGTACTTTTTGATTTAAAAAT
>MHFD01000059.1:10990-12066 GCA_001804045.1 Omnitrophica bacterium RBG_13_46_9 | reverse complement strand
TTAAGACAGAAGATTTGTGCAATAAACTTCAAAAGGCACTATTAAAGACAAGCAATATAAACAAGAAAATAATAATTCCTGGGTATACACATTTACAACACGCGCAGCTTGCTTATTTATCCGATTACTTAGAAAGCTATGTTGAAACATTAAAGAGAGATGGCCTAAGGCTAAAAAATGTAATAAATAGCATAAAACTGACTTTAGGGGCGGGGGCTCTTTGCGGGTTACCTGTTAGCAAGGAACTTTATACTAATTCAATAAAAAAATATCTCAGCGAAAATAGGGATATAGCTAATATGATTGGCTTGGAGGTTGAGGTATCAAACGCAAGATCAATCGACACGGTAAGCGATAGAGATTTTGTAATTGAAATTCTTTCTGCAATCGCGATTCTGGGTATGCATCTTTCAAGGTTGGCCGAAGATCTGATACTATGGTCGACAAGAGAATTCTCGTTCGTGGAACTGGACGACGCGTTCGCGACCGGCAGTTCCCTGATGCCCCAAAAGAAAAACCCGGATGTCCTCGAGCTGATAAGGGGGTATACGGGGACCCTATACGGCAATTTAGTAAGCGTGTTAACCATGATGAAGGGTTTGCCGCTTACTTACAATCGAGATATGCAGTTGGACAAACCGCCGCTTTTCAGCTCGTTTGAGATAATTGCAAAAGAACTGGAAATTTTGCCAAGACTTATCGAAACACTTAAATGGAACAAAGACAATATAAAAAAGGTTATAGATGAGGACGAAGCTCTATATGCCACAGATTTTGTGTACTATCTTATCGGTAAAGGTGTTCCTTTTAAAGAGGCCCACGATATAATAGGGAAACTTGTTAAATTTTCGCTCGATACAGGAAAAAAGATGAAAGACATGAGCGATAAAGAACTGAAGCAGTTCTCCGATAAATTAAAACACACCGAAATCATAAAGCTTATGGATCCGGTCAAATCCGTTAAATCGCGGATTTCCGTTGACAGACCATAAAATCGAAGAAAGGCAAAGCCGAAAGCTAATAGCTGAAAGCTGATAGCTATCGAGTTAAGAGCTAGACCATGCATCGCTTCAAAT
>MHFD01000059.1:3558-10981 GCA_001804045.1 Omnitrophica bacterium RBG_13_46_9 | reverse complement strand
GCGGGCCTTGATATCGTTTCCGGGGGAGAGCTCTATCGGGCAAAGTTGGTCAAGGCTTCCCCGGATAAGATCGTATATGCCGGCGTCGGAAAGAAAAGAGACGAGATCGTGGACGCCATACGCTACGGCGTGCTGTTTTTCAACATGGAATCTCAGGAGGAGCTTGAGATGATAAACAGATGCGCCAAGGCGGAGGGTAAAAAAGTAAATGCCGCTATCAGGATAAATCCTGATGTAGCTATTTCGACCCATGACTATATAACAACCGGCAAGGCCCAGACAAAATTCGGAATTGATTTTGAGACAGCAAAAAATATTTTGCGCCTGAGCTGGAAATACAGGAATGTGGACATAAAAGGAGTTCACATACACCTTGGTTCTCAGATACTGAGCGCCGTGCCTTTTCAGAAAGCGATAAAAAAGGTTTTAAGGTTTTTAGACGACAATAAGATAGTTGTGGAGTATCTTAATATCGGGGGCGGGTTAGGAATCGTCTATTCTTTTGAGAAAGCCCAGACAGCGTCCCGCTTCGCGCAGAAGATCATACCTTTGGTCAGAAAATCGAAACTGAGCCTTATTATCGAACCCGGCAGGTTTATCTCCGGCAATAGCGGGATAATGGTAACAAAGGTATTATATAGAAAGAAAGCAGGCGGAAAAAGATTTATTATAGTGGATAGCGGCATGAATGACCTTATAAGGCCAAGCCTTTATGAGGCCTACCATACGGTGGTCCCTATTTTGAAATCCCAGGGTAAACCCTTAAAGGACAGGTGCGATGTTGTGGGCCCCATATGCGAAAGCGGTGATTTTCTAGCTAAAGACAGGCTTCTTCCGCAGATGAATCGAGGGGACCTCCTTGCCATAATGGGCGCGGGAGCATATGGCTACGCGATGTCGAGTAACTATAATTCGCGCCCCCGCGCGGCAGAGGTAATGGTTGAGGGGAACAGGTTTTTTGTTGTTAAGAAAAGAGAGGTCTACAAGGACCTGGTGAGAGGGGAATTGATAAGAAAATGATGATAAGCTTTTCAAAGGCCGTCGCAAGCGGAAACGATTTCATAATCGTAGATAATAGAGAAAATAAGCTCGCGGAAAGAATAGCGGATTTCGAGGAGTTTGCAAAGGTCTCCTGCAAAAGAAGGTTTTCCGTAGGTGCGGACGGTCTTCTGGTCCTGGAGGATTCCGGAACAGCGGATTTCAGGATGCGGATATTTAATCCGGACGGTTCAGAGGTATCTATGTGCGGAAACGGAATACGTTGTTCTGCCTTATATTCTTATGCCAAAGGATGGTGCGGGTCTTCCATGAAGATCGAAACCGGCGCCGGCGTATTAGAGGCGAAAGTGGAAGAGGGGTACGTGAGGATAAAAATGGTGCAGCCCAAAGATATCAAGCTGGGCCAAAATATCGGGGTTGGCAGGACATTTATGAATGTCCACAAAGTAAATACCGGCGTTCCGCACGTCGTGCACTTTGTCACTGATATACAGAAATATCCTGTCAAAGAAATGGGTTCGAAGATCCGGTATCATACGCTGTTTGCCCCGGATGGGACAAACGTGGATTTCGTAGAGGGCATAGATAAATCGACCATTTCGGCCAGGACCTACGAGAGAGGGGTTGAGGATGAAACGCTTGCATGCGGTACGGGCGTGGTCGCTTCCGCGCTTATTTCGCATTTAATAGCGGCGACCGAACAGCCCGTCAATGTTATTACGAAGAGCGACGAGGTCCTGAAGGTCTATTTTAAAAAGGACCGCAACAATTTCTACGATGTTTATTTGGAGGGAAAGGCGCATATTGTCTTTGAGGGGGATTTGACGCTTTCATAAATTCCACGGAGGGTTGACTTATGTTTAAAGGTTCGTTTACGGCACTGGTCACGCCATTCAGGGCGGGCAAGAATGGCACCGCCGGTATGGTCGATGAGAAAAAATTCGCGGAGTTGATAGAATTTCAGATAAAAAACGGGACCGACGGGATCGTTCCCGCGGGATGCACGGGTGAGGCGGCTACGCTTACCCATAAAGAGCAGGGTCGGCTCGTAAGTCTCGCCTGCGAGATAGTGGATAAGAGAGTCCCGGTTATAGGGGGCGCCGGTTCCAATAATACCGAAGAGGCTATAATGCTTACCCGATTTGCCAAGAAAGCGGGTTGTGACGCAGCGTTGTCGATTACCCCTTATTACAACAAACCTACGCCCGAAGGCCAATATCGCCATTATGCCGCAATAGCTAAGAAGGTCGAAATTCCGATTGTGGTTTATAATGTCCCTTCGCGCACGGGCATATCGATTAAACCGCAAACAGTGGCGCGGCTATCGAAAATCGACAATATCGTGGCCATTAAGGAAGCCAGCGGTAGCATCGACCAGACAAGCGAGATCTTATCCTTGTGTGACATAACGGTATTAAGCGGTGACGACTCTCTTACGCTGCCGATGATGGCGGTCGGCGCAAAAGGCGTTATAAGCGTGGTGTCTAATATAATACCCAGGGAAGTACATGATATGGTGCTCGGGTTTTTGGAAGGCGATTTCGAAAGAGCCAGACAATTACACTATCGGATACTGCCGCTTTGCAAGGCGATGTTTATAGAGACAAACCCGATTCCCATTAAGACCTCGATGAGATTATTAAGAAGGTTAAACGGTAAGCTGAGGTTGCCTCTTTGCGAAATGCAGAAAGAGAACGAGGGAAAGCTTAGGAAAAGCCTGAAGGATTACGGATTATTGTAAAGAAGCTAAGCTTGTCTTGTGCCGCCCGTAAAGCCATGCGGGATTACAAAAAGATTGCCAAGTAAGGGCGGTCTTCTTTGAGCGATACCCTGAAGGCGCGAGCGGATTATAAAAGGACACGATAAATGGTAAAAATAATTGTGAGTGGCGCTTCGGGCAGGATGGGGAAAAGGATCATCGAACTGGCCCAAAACGACGGGGATATCGAGGTTATAGGCGGAATCGAGTTAAAGCCGGTACCGGAGGCGAATATTGCAAGCGATATAAGCAGGATCAAAGGCGCGTATAATTGCATAATAGAGTTTACCGCTCCAAAAGCGACTGTTGAGCATGTTGAGGCGGCTACGAGACTGAAGAAGGCCATGGTCATAGGCACTACAGGTCTATCCGAAGATGATATGGGAGTGGTGAAAAAAGCATCCGCGGTTATACCGATCGTACTTTCTCCAAATATGTCTATAGGGGTGAATCTTTTATTTTGTCTTATAGAAAGAGCCGTAAAAACTCTGGGAGGGGAGTATAAGGTAAGAATAAGAGAGGCGCATCATATCCATAAGAAAGATAAGCCGAGCGGCACCGCTATGCTTATGTCAAATATCGTAAGGGAGAATGCAAAGGATGTGGATGTGCCCATCGAATCGATAAGAGACGGCGAAATCATAGGTGATCACGATATGGTCTTTGAGAGCACGGTAGATATATTGAGGATTTCACATAGCGCCAAAACAAGGGATATATTCGCGCTTGGCGCGTTAAAAGCGGCTAAATTTGTCATTACGAAGCGGAACGGTTTGTATTCGATGTCTGATGTATTGGGGCTTAACTGAAAGATCTCACTGGTTCCGCTTAAAAAGCGAGGTGGGATATGGCAAAAGCAAATTTTGCGGATGGCATTGTAAAAGATGTTGAATTTGTGGAACGCCTTGCGAATGTAACAGAAGAGCTCGGAGAGCTTGTTAAGGTCACCCAGGGAAAAAAGAAATTAGAAAAGGCGGTCATTTCGAGAAGAGACATTGTGAGCGTATTTAAAGAAGGAAGACCAGCCGCTGCAGAAGGCATTCCAAAATCACTCCTCTCCATATTCCGGCTTCTTGTGGTCAAGAATCTTATACGGGGCAGGCTTTTTACCACCGCCTATAGCTCGGGCAAGGAAATAGGCCTCAGCGTGTCGCTAAAATCGAAAGAAGATTTCATGAAGACCGTTAAGAGATTTGGCATAGGAAAGGCGGAAGTCATAAAATTTACTCCGGACAACATCAGAATAAAACTTTGCGATGGGATTACTTCAACCGGAGTCAAGCATTCCCACAGACCTATATGCTTTTTTGAGGCCGGCATTTTCGCCGGATTTCTGGAGAGTATATTCCGCAAGGGGATAGATATAAAGGAGATTAAATGTCAGTCGATGGGGCATGCTTGCTGCCAGTTTGAGCTGAGCCAGGTCGCATATGAGGGCCACAAACCCCAGTCGCCTCATTCACTTGAGGAGTATTCCCAGGAGAACATCAAGCTTCTTACCTCATTGGCGGTGCATTCCATAACAGCAATAGAAAATGCGATATTGTTTGAGAAGACCAGGCGCCAGGCGATTATCGACGGACTCACTCAAGTTTATAATCACAGGTACTTCCAGACCCGGGTAAACGTGGAATACAGAAGGGCACAGCGATATAATTTCCCGATCACGCTTTTTATGCTGGATATAGATAATTTCAAGAGATTTAACGATCAATACGGCCATCCCAAAGGGGATGACGTGTTAAAAATGGTCGCGAATGTGCTTGTCCAATCCTTAAGGGTCGTCGATATAGTAGCCCGATACGGAGGAGATGAGTTCGCCGTGATACTTCCGCAGACCGACGGCTCTGGAGCGAAAATAGTCGCTGAACGGATAAGAAAACAAATTTCAAAAAATAAGATACTGATAAAAAATAGAAAAATGAACGTTACTGTATCCATCGGGGGCCTTACTCTGGAAGCTTCGGCAGTGACAGGCAAAACGCTGGCGATAGTCGAGCTTGTAGACAAGGCGCTTTTAAGCGCTAAGAGAAGAGGAAAAAACAATTTGGTGCTTATAAAAAAGGCATGATACCGCGATGGGCTTCTGGCGGGCCGTGACACGAGCGGTATTTAAAAAATAGTCACATGTTTATGACATCGCGGACCGTGCTATAAAGGGTAAAAAATGGGCATAAAAGTCGAACTATCCAACAAACTCAAATCTTTGCCGCCTTATTTATTCGTAGAGATAGATAGGGCAAAGAAAGAGGCGTTGCGGGAAGGAAAAGATATAATAGACTTAGGCGTTGGCGATCCTGACCGGCCGACGCCGCGATTTATCACAAAAGCCCTGCACAAAGCGAGCCTGGATCCAAAGACCCATAAATATGCCCTGGACAGAGGCCTTAGCGAGCTAAGGGTCGAGATCGCACGTTGGTATAAGACGAGATTTGGGGTAAAACTCGATCCCGATAAAGAGGTTCTGCCGCTAATAGGTTCGAAGGAAGGCATCGCGCACATACCGCTGGCTTTTATCAATGGGGGCGATATAGGGCTTGTGCCGGACCCGTGTTATCCCCCCTACAAATCAAGCATAATTTTTGCCGGCGGCCAGGTCCACATAATGCCGCTTCTTGAAAACAACCATTTCTTGCCCGATCTTCCCCTCATAAAACCGGGCATATTGGCCAAGGCCAAGGTATTGTTTTTGAATTACCCGAATAACCCGACCGCAGCGGTGTGCGATAGTTCGTTTTTTAAAAAAGTAGTCAGATTTGCGGATGAACATAATATCATAGTCTGCCATGATGCCGCTTATAGCGAGATTTCATTTGACGGATTGAACGTGCCGAGTTTTCTTGAGACCGACGGCGCCAAAGAGGTCGGAGTGGAGTTCCACTCTTTTTCAAAGACATTCAATATGACAGGATGGCGTCTGGGTTTCGTCTGCGGCAATCAGGATATCATAGCGGCACTTACAAAGGTGAAGTCAAACATCGATTCCGGTGTTTTTAACGCCATTCAGATCGCGGGAATCGAAGCCATGAGAAACTCTGACAGGGTCATAGCGGACCTTAAGGCTCTCTACGAAAAACGCCGGAACGTTTTTGTCGACGGATTGAATAAAATAGGCTGGAAAATGCCGAAGCCCAAGGCCACCTTTTATGTATGGGCTCCTGTTCTTGGAAGATATACTTCAGTAAGCCTGGCAAAAGAGTTTTTAGAAAAGGCCGGTGTGGTGATTACGCCAGGGAACGGCTTTGGCGAAAGCGGAGAAGGCTTCGTAAGGATGGCCCTGACCGTTGACGAGACTCGTCTAAAAGAAGCGGTTGAAAGGATAAAAAGGATAATTTAAAAAACTCGAAATCCGAAACCCTTCCACCAGAGGGTGGATCCGCCTTAATGGCGGAAAATCCTAAACAGACTCAAAATATAGAACATAAAATTCAAAACACTGGTTTTGAATATTTGGATTTTGAGTTTTAGATTTGTTTAGAATTTAGCGTTTAGTGTTTCTGGTTTAAAGTTTGTTACTCATAATGAAGCGTAAGAATACATCCGTCTATATAGGCGTAGGATCGAATCTGGGTGATAGAAAGGCCAACATTGCCAAGGCGATAGAGCTTGTCAAACTTATAAAAGGAGTAGAACTAAAAAGGTCGTCTTCGATTTACGAAACCGAACCGGTAGGCGGACCGCCGCAGGGGGATTTTCTGAACGGCGTATTTGAGATAGAGACGACCCTAAATCCGTACAGACTTTTAGAGGAACTGCAGAAGATCGAAAAGCATCTTGGGAGAAAAAGGACAGTGAAGAACGGCCCGCGCGCCGTAGATTTGGATATACTGCTCTTCGGTAAAAGAAAGGTAGAAAGCAAGAATTTGAAGATCCCTCATCCGAGAATGTGCAAGCGGGAATTTGTTTTGCGGGGTTTAAAAGAGCTAGTGCCATGAAGATAATAAATGAAATAGACAAGATGAAGACATATGCCAGGATTATGAAGAAGGAGAATAAGCTGGTCGGCTTTATTCCGACTATGGGTTATTTTCACGAGGGGCATTTAAGTCTTATGAGGACAGCGCGCAAGCAGTCCGACACCGTTATCACGAGCATATTCGTAAACCCCATCCAGTTTGGCCCAGACGAAGATTTTAATAAATACCCCAGGGATATAAAGAAGGACGAGGAGCTTGCCAAGGCGTGCGGCGTCGACGTCATATTTTACCCCAAAAAAGAAGACATGTACCCGCCGGATTTTTCCAGCTATGTGACCGTGGGCGGCCTGACGGAGAGCCTATGCGGCAAATCGAGACCAACACACTTTAGGGGCGTTACCACGGTGGTTATGAAACTGTTTGAGATTATAAAGCCGGATATCGCATATTTTGGTCAGAAAGACGCCCAGCAGGCATTTGTGATTAAAAAGATGATCGCAGATCTTAATATGGACGTAACCGTGAAGATACTGCCGATAGTGAGAGAAAAAGATGGCCTTGCCATGAGTTCCCGGAATGTCTATCTTACAACGCCCGAGAGAAAAGACGCCGCAGTCTTATATAAGTCGCTTAGATTATCGGAGGAACTAGTGAATTCCGGCGAGAAAAATCCGAAAAAGGTCATAGAGAGGATGCGGGATCTAATATCGAAAGTGCCTTCGGCGAGGATCGACTATATCTCGATTGT
>MHFD01000059.1:1152-3524 GCA_001804045.1 Omnitrophica bacterium RBG_13_46_9 | reverse complement strand
GCGGGCGAGATATTGGTTGCGGTGGCTATATTTATCGGAAAGACAAGGCTGATAGACAACATAATCCTGCCGGTAAATCCGACGATGGATTGCGGGCCCCGGGCTGTTCCGAGCCAAACGGAGGGCAGGCAGGTATAGGACCGAGCGTATCTTGTCGGTAGAAATGGAATAAAAAAATGATAGATCGCGAAAGAACCGAAAATCTCTACAAAGAAGATCTTAGAAAAAAGATAAAAAAACTTAAAGAAAAAAAGAACGCGGTTATCATAGTCCACAATTACCAGCGCGACGAAATACAGGAAATAGCCGATTACCTGGGGGACTCTTTGGAACTGGCGCGGGCTGCCGTTGACACAACAGCGGATATCATAGTATTTTGTGGGGTGCATTTTATGGCGGAAAGCGCTTCTATCTTAAACCCCAGTAAGATGGTGCTTTTGCCGGTAAAAGAGGCCGGTTGCCCTCTGGCTGATATGATTACGGTGCAGAAGCTCCGTCAGAAAAAACAGGAATTCCCGGATGCCGCTGTAGTGTGCTACGTTAACTCCAGCGCGGAGGTGAAAGCGGAAAGCGACGTAAGCTGCACCTCCTCCAACGCAATAGAGGTTGTTAGGTCCATAAAGAATAAACGTATCATCTTCGTGCCTGATAAGAACCTGGGGATGTATGTCCAGAAAGAGGTGCCTGAAAAGAAAATCATTCTCTGGGAAGGTTTTTGTTCCACCCATATAAGACTCACCGAAGAAGATGTCATAACGGCAAAAAACAATTGGCCCAAGGCCGAATTTATCGCTCATCCCGAGTGTGACCCTCTGGTCCTGAAGCTGGCTGACCATGTCTGCTCAACGGCAGGCATGTTCCGGTATTCCAAGACATCGAATACGAAAGAATTCATAATCGGTACCGAAAGCGGGATGCTGTATCGGCTGAAAAGAGAGAATCCCGGCAAGAAATTCTATATGCCTACAACCCACCTTGTCTGTGCGAACATGAAACTTACGACGCTTGGGTGGGTAGCGCATTCCCTGGAGAATCTTGTATACGAAGTCAAGGTTCCCGACGATGTAAGGGAGAAGGCCCGGGTCACCCTGGAGAGGATGCTCAGCATAACGGGTAAAAACAAGCCTAAAACATGAAAAAAATAAGAGTTGGCATAGTGGGCTGCGGCGCGATAGGAAGCGAAATAGCCTCTGCGTGCGCGGGGCGGTTACAGGCCGGAATCGAACTCGAGGCGCTATACGATATAGATACGGAAAAAAGCCGCACGCTTTCACGCTTATTGAATAGAGATATCGCGGTGGATTCACTGGATTGCCTTGTGGATAGATCAGATCTTGTTGTAGAAGCCGCCAGCAGTAGCGTTTCGCAGGAGGTGGTGAAAAAAGCCATAGAGAAATCAAAGGATGTCATGGTCATGAGCGTAGGTGGATTGATCGAGTCAGAATGGCTGATAACCGAGGCGGAAAAGAAAAATATTAGACTCTATTTTCCGAGCGGCGCTATATGCGGAATCGACGGTTTAAAAGGAGCAAGACTTTCTAAAATATACAGCGTTACTCTGACTACCAAAAAACCGCTTAAGGGATTGGATGGGGCGCCTTATTTGAAGGAGAAGGGTATCGATATGCGTTCAATAAAAGGCGAGAGGGTTCTTTTCGAAGGCAACGCCCTTGAAGCGGTGAAAGGGTTTCCCAAAAATATAAATGTGGCGTCTCTTCTCAGCCTTGCGGGGTTGGGGGCCAGGAATACTGTAGTCCGTATTGTCACTTCCCCGGCGTATACGAAAAATATTCACGAAATAGAGATAACAGGGGATTTCGGCAGGATTGCGGTAAGGACCGAAAACGTCCCCTCCGAGAATAATCCCAAGACAAGCAAGCTTGCTATTCTCTCCGCGATAGCTACGTTGAAGGGCATGTCGGAGAGCGTAAGGATGGGGACATAGGCAAGGCGGAAAGCTTAAACATCGTTTCGCGGAATAACGGGTTCTTGTCTTTTTCCAGGAGGGTTTTTAAAGTCACAGAAATCAGCTAGCATGAAAACTTTTTGTAAATACTGAATTCAAAATGAAAGGGGGTGAAATAAATGACGAAAGTTGTGTGCAAGTGCGGAATAAAGAGGAAGGGTGGCTTCCTTTATTTTGTTGGCAAAGACGGTTGTGCATATGAGACAAAGATGGCACGCGGCAAAAAAAAGGGTGGCGGCAAGAAAAGAGTGCACGATTGCCGCATAAAGAAAGAGAAAGGCTATCTTTACTTTATCGACAGAAAAGGCAACGTATGCGCAGCAAAGATGCAGCGCGGTGGAAAAAAGAGAAAGAAGAGATAGATCTCTCTGGAATAAAACAATGGTTAACGGTGTGTGTCGGCGTT
>MHFD01000059.1:902-1128 GCA_001804045.1 Omnitrophica bacterium RBG_13_46_9 | reverse complement strand
CCGCCGACGCGCACCGAATTACCATGAAGATCAAAGGAAATAATTTTCTTATCCAGGTCAAATATTCCGACATCGCCCAAGATGCCAGAAATATCGATATCTATTTCTGTGGGTTTGGGGGCGAGTTATACCTTACCGAAGAAGAGATAGATGATCGTGACCCGCGGATCATCGGTAAAATAAAACATTTTGTCAAAAGCAAAAACCTCCCCTTAAGACTGCATGC
>MHFD01000059.1:0-837 GCA_001804045.1 Omnitrophica bacterium RBG_13_46_9 | reverse complement strand
CCAGGGCAAACTCATACGGAAAAAATACGGTGAGCCAACTAGCGCGACTCTACAGAAAAGTGATCGGCTTATGCAGGATTTTGGATATAAATTACGTTGTTGCGCATGCGGAACTGAATTATCAGATCGACTTTTCCGTAGAAGAGCAGACAGAAAAAGCCGTTTTAGAGTGGCGTAGATTGTGCGACGAATTCAGCGCCAATAAAATTTATGTCAATATAGAGAACCACGCTGAATTTGTTCCGGACCATCTGATTGCGCTTATGGAGAAAGTCGGGTCTCCCTACCTCGGTATGTGCCTCGATATAGGCCATGTCAACGCATTCAGCAGTCTGGGTATCCAAAACTGGCTCCGGAGATATCCGCTTGGTTCTATAAGGGAGGTACATCTCGCCGACAATAAGGCCGATGATGACACGCATCTTCCCCTTGGTGAGGGCAATATAGATTTTCCCGGTTTCCTGGACACATTCGCAAAAAGGGGTGAAAGCTGCACCTTTGTGTTAGAACCGCGAAATATCGAGGAAGCGCGGAAAAGCCTGTCGTTTCTCGTTAAGTCGGGTATTTTGTGAACAATCGATAAGATATATGGACTGGGGAAACAATCTTTTGAAAGATTGTATTTGATACGATGCCGTCCGGCCATGCTAATATGCCTAAGGCAAGGATGTTTATAGGTACAAGCGGATATGGTTACAAACATTGGAGGGATGTTTTCTATCCGAAGGGGTTAAAAGAGAGAGATTGGCTTGTTTATTATGCAAAGTTCTTTGACACCGTCGAGTTAAATGTTTCCTTCTATCGGCTCCCGAAGGAGAGCGCTTTTTTAGGCTGGCA
>MHFD01000058.1:35926-36107 GCA_001804045.1 Omnitrophica bacterium RBG_13_46_9 | reverse complement strand
TCCACGCTCATAATCCCCGACGTAAAGTCCTGCGGGACTACCGCCATGCCCTTAGCCAGTTCCCTGAAACTCAATCGCCAAATGTCTTTTCCCTCAAAAAAAACCATGCCCTTTTTGGGTTTAAGCACGCGGGAAACAGCCCGGAGAAGCGTTGTCTTTCCTGAACCGTTGGGTCCTATTA
>MHFD01000058.1:34194-35775 GCA_001804045.1 Omnitrophica bacterium RBG_13_46_9 | reverse complement strand
CCTAATACGCCTGTTATCACGCCAACAGGCAGCTCCATAGGGGCGATGACTGTCCGGGCTACCGTATCAGAGAAGATTAAAAAACATCCCCCTGTCAGGAATGAGCCTATCAATAGAATGCGGTGGTCGCTTCCTGCAAACATGCGTATAAAATGCGGGACTACCAGACCCACAAATCCGATTATGCCGGCTACGGATACACTATAACCGATAAGTAAAGAAGCTATAAGGAAAAGCAGGCGCTTAGTCTTTTCTATATTTATGCCCAGATGCAGCGCCTCTTCCTCGCCCAGCGACAGGGCGTTGAGGTCATGGCAGAAAAGATAGGAGACAAAAAGCGAAGAGAGCGATACTAAAACCGCTACTTTTATAAGAAACCAATTCGGCTCCTCCAGGGAACCCATTATCCAGAAAATAATCCCATGAAGGTCCTCCGCGCGGGAAACGGCCATGATAAGCATGATTAAAGACGATGAGATAAAGCTTATCATTACGCCGGTCAAGAGAAGCCCCTGCATCTTCAAAATCCCTCTTCGCATGCTTAAGGAGTAGATAAGCAGTATGATAACGACCGCTCCCAAAAATCCGAAGATGGGCGTGTTGAGCGCGCTCATTCCGGACAATCCTGAAACGATGCTTAAAGAAACCCCGAGGGCCGCGCCTCCCGAAATGCCCAGGGTATACGGCTCTACCAGGGGATTACGGAACATGCCCTGCAGGATAACGCCGCTCAAGCCAAGCGATCCGCCTATGGTAAACCCGAGGATAATCCGCGGTAAGCGAATATCGAAAAGGATGCTGTGTTCGGCGCCGCCGCCTGTTTTAAAAATCAGAGAAATGATCCTTTTGACTGATATGTCAGCCGAACCGATACACAGAGAAAAGAGACTGATGCCTGAAAGAGCGGCGGTAAGCGCGACTATCCAGATAATCCAGCGGAGCGTCCTCTTATTCACAGTTTCCTCCCGGTTTCGTCAGGGTGCAAGATCTCTACGAACTCCTCTAACATATCCACGAAACTTTCCGGAGTGGAGCTGCAAAGCCTGTAGGGATCAACAAGGTGGATCCTATTATTTTTTACGGCATTAAGGGTCTTATAGTTCTTCCAGTTTTCTATTTCTTTATCGCCGGCTATACCCATGGTTACGACTACAATCACATCGGGATTACGCTTTATCACTTCTTCCCTGCTGTAAAGGCCTGTTTTAGATTTTTCAGCGATATTCGTCCCTCCCGCGAAGCCGACAAAATCGTCTATAAAATAGTCGTCTGTCGCCGCAAACAGGGGGCTTGAGCCTATCTGGACGAATACCCTGGGGCTTGACAGGTTCCCGGCCTTTTTTCTTATCAAACCAACCTTATTCCTGGCGTCATTTACGATTTTCCGGGCTTTCTCTTCTTCTCCCAGTATTTCGCCCAATTCTAAAAACTGTTTACAGAGCTCGTCAAAACTCCCCGGCGGCGGGATGCTTATTACTTTTATGCCCAGCCTCCCCAGTTTTTCGACCGCCCTAACGTCGGTCAGGGACGTAGCCAGGACCATATCCGGTTCGAGCATTACTATCTTCTCCATATTGACCT
>MHFD01000058.1:32905-34090 GCA_001804045.1 Omnitrophica bacterium RBG_13_46_9 | reverse complement strand
TTTCCATCCCTCCTGCGCCAAAAACCAGTCTATCGCCTTTTTTTCATTGTCCCTATTAAAAATAATCATGTCGGGGTTTCTTTCCCTTATGTCCTCGAGGGTAACTACCGGGTAGTCATCTTTAATTTCCGCAAATATGTTTACCCCCCCTGCTTTTTTTATGATATCGCTCTGGAAAGACCCGCCGCCGATAACCATGGCCTCCGTCGACATCAATCTCAGGCATTTCAGTCTTTTTTCAAGGGGCATATTCTTTAACCGCTCTTCTATTTCAGCCAATCTGGTCCGGCATCTTCGCACGATATCTCCGGCTTCGTTGACCTTCCCCGTAATCCTGCCCACCAGCAATATTTGTTCCAATGTTTCGTCTACACTTCGCGGGAAAAAGACAAACGCGGGTATGCCCCTTTTAGACATTTCCGGCGCAAGCGGGCTCTGCAGGCCGCCAAAGGCGAGCACCAGATCAGGTTTTAACGAACTTATCTTTTCGGCGATCGCCGGCTCGGACCAGCCGCCTATTACGCATTTTCCCGAAACATCGGATGTTTTTCCGCAGTGTGAGGTGACCGCGATAACCTTATCTTTTAAACCCAAATCATATAAAATTTCCGTATTCGAAGGGATGGTGGATATAATCTTATCTGGGGCCTTTTCTACGGTGACCCTGCGTCCCAGGCCGTCTACTACGGTAACCGGAAAGCCGTCTTCGCTTCCGCCATAGGAACAATGAACTGCTACCGAAGATTCCAGGGCAAGGAAAAAAGCGGCAGTAAAAATCGCTTTTTTAGTTCTTTTCATCGATCCCCCTTCTGTTTGAACAATATTTTATACAGGAAATCCGTATTGATGTTCTTTCTTACCAAAGACGCGAGCTTATCGATCTCTTTATCTATATCATAAGGCCTGCCTTCGGCCAGGAGGGGCTCCCCCCTTGCCTTTCTCAGGCTGTTCAGAAAATACCGCCGGAAGCTGTCGCTATCAAACACGCCGTGGATATACGTCCCCCAGCACCGCTTATCCCGGGATATCGCCCCGTCATATTTTTTTATTCGCCTGTCCGCGGATAGAAAAATTTCAAATAAAGGTTTTGCGTCGCCGTTAACCGTAGTCCTGCCATGGCGGATTTCATAACCATTTACCTCGTTGCCCGAAGACAGATGCATGGCTTTTACCTGAGACAGGATC
>MHFD01000058.1:32572-32845 GCA_001804045.1 Omnitrophica bacterium RBG_13_46_9 | reverse complement strand
TTGGATTCCGTATTATTTCTATCGCAGATGCGCCTTCCCAGCATCTGATACCCCCCGCAGATGCCTACCAGGAGGGTCGACCGGCTGGACGTAAAGACGGAAACGATTTTTGCCGCCAGGCCGGACTTTCTAAGGTAATCCATGTCTTCTATCGTATTTTTCGTCCCCGGGATAACCATCACATTGGCGTCGCCCAGATCCCGGGCGCGCCTCACATATCTTAATGAAACATCCGGCTCCTGTTCCAGGGGGTCGAAATCGGTAAAGTTGGAA
>MHFD01000058.1:32227-32545 GCA_001804045.1 Omnitrophica bacterium RBG_13_46_9 | reverse complement strand
TTTATCTTTTTCCCTCGATTTAATTTCTTTCTTCGCGATTCCGCCGACAGGGAATCCTCTTCAGGGATCCTTATCGCTTTTGCGCCGGAAGCGGGAAAATATGGTATGACCCCAAGGACCTTTATCCTTGTATATTTTTCAATAAATGTAATGCCGGATCTAAGCAATCTCCTGTCCCCGCGGAATTTATTTATTATCAGCGCCTTTACCATCTTTCTTTCCCGGGCTGTCATTAGATGCAGGGTCCCCACAAGCCATGCAAAGACGCCGCCCTTATCGATGTCTCCCACGAGAACGACCGGCGCTTTCGCCAATTTG
>MHFD01000058.1:31711-32171 GCA_001804045.1 Omnitrophica bacterium RBG_13_46_9 | reverse complement strand
CGCCCCTTCAATGACAACGATTTCATATTCTCTTTTTAGTTTTTTGAGCGATTCCTTTACCTTGGTAAAGACCAATTTCTTATATTCCCTGTATCCATAAACGGACATGTTCCCCACGGGTTTCCCCTGCAATATTATCTGCGCCTTGGTATTCGAGGCCGGCTTGATTAAAATAGGGTTTATGTCCGTTGTGGGTTTTATCTTACATGCAAAGGCCTGGACCGCCTGGGCCCTGCCTATCTCGCCGCCGTCTTCTGTAACGAAAGAGTTAAGGGCCATGTTCTGGGATTTAAAAGGGGCGACGCGGTATCCATCCTGAAGGAATATGCGGCATAAGGCGGCGCTTATGACGCTTTTGCCCACCCCTGAACCGGTCCCGCAAATCTGTATCGTTCTAGCCGTTTTCATTTCCGCCTCATCACCGCGGCCAGGGCCTCTATCAGCCTCATATTTTCTATAC
>MHFD01000058.1:30879-31649 GCA_001804045.1 Omnitrophica bacterium RBG_13_46_9 | reverse complement strand
ATAAGGATCCCTTTTGAAAGCAGTTTCCTTGTTAAAAGCGAAGACGTGAGCAGCCTGTCTTTTATCTTTATCAAAAGAAAATTAGTCAGCGAAGAATAGGGATGAAGTTTTTCGAATCCGGCGATCCGGTTGAATAAAAACCTTCTCTCCTTTTCCATCATAGATAAGGACTTCCGGGCATATTCCCTGTCGTTTAAAGCCGGCGCCGCCGCTAACTGGGCGAAAACATTTACGCTCCATGGCGGCTGGCATTGCCTTAACCTGGTTATTATATCCTTATGCGCTACAGCATAGCCTATTCTCAATCCCGGGAGGGCGAAAAACTTGGTAAACGTCCTAAGTACTATTATCCTTCTGTCTTTCCGGACATTGCGTATCAAAGTCTGCCTCTTATCGTCCGGCAAAAAATCCATAAAGGCCTCATCTACAATGATGAGTCTATTGGGCAGGCGGCGTATCAAGCGATAATCATTCAGAGTGATGTCCCCTGTGGGGTTATTCGGGTTACATAGAAATATCATATCCGAATAGCTGACCCTGGACGGGTCGAGCTTAAAACCCTCTTCTTCCTTAAGTTTTAAGAATTTTATTTTGCTCTTTACAGCTTTTGCGGCGCGCTCATATTCGCAAAAAGCGGGCACCGGTATTGTGGCCGTGCGCGGTTTAAACGCTATGGCCGCAAGATAAATTAGTTCCGCCGAACCGTTGCCGACGAGTATGTTCTCTTTCCGGACCGCCCAATACCGAGCGATCTTCCCGGTGATATCCTC
>MHFD01000058.1:30400-30788 GCA_001804045.1 Omnitrophica bacterium RBG_13_46_9 | reverse complement strand
GCGCTGAAATCGATCACGCCCCTACCATATTTTCGCCTAATCCCGTATATGTTACCGCCGTGCGAAAAGTCTATAGCAGCCATTTTAGCAGCACTCCTGTTAAGAGCATTAGAAGGGATGTCATAAAGCCGATATCCAAGGCGTCCCGTATAAATGAGGGCTTTATTTCCGATTTATCTTCTCCGAGAAAGGGCTTATAAGATGGCCTGCCATGATATGTGGAAATTCCGCCCAATCTTATGCCCAGCGCGCCTGCCATAGCCGCTTCCGATATGCCGCTGTTTGGCGACGGGTGTTTTCCTCCGTCTCTACGCATTGTCCCGAAAGAATTTATAAATCCTCTTCCCATAATAAAAGACGAAACCGGTATTAGAACGCCTGTTATACG
>MHFD01000058.1:29984-30192 GCA_001804045.1 Omnitrophica bacterium RBG_13_46_9 | reverse complement strand
GGATTTTATAATCATGTATGCCACACCGGCGCTTATCCCTGTTACGAAAAGAGCGGTAATGGCGCCTTTTGTCCTTTCTGCCCGGACAGTGCCTTTACCCCTCAATGTTTTGTCAAACGCGCGGATTAACATGCCCATCCCCCTTACCGGATGCGGGAACCATTCGGGGTCGCCAAAAACCAAATCCGCGATATAACAGGAAATTAAT
>MHFD01000058.1:26405-29809 GCA_001804045.1 Omnitrophica bacterium RBG_13_46_9 | reverse complement strand
CAGCGACAAAAATACCGCTATGGTGAATAACCCCCCCAGGATAAATTCTTTTTTGCCCGCGTATTCGATAAAATATCTGGCCTTTCCCTCTCCGCGCGCATATTTAGAGGAAAAACAAGCAAGCACCTGGCTCCATCTTGCAAAGACCGACATCATTATTAAGGATTTCCAGAAGACCGCTTTTGGCATGGCCGTGAATAAGGCGAACTTCAAAAGCAAAACGCTCGCTATTCCAATCACCCCCATGGCGCCGGCCCGGCTGTCGCGCATCACTTCCAGTATCTTTTCTTTAGGATTTCTACCGTAAAATCCGTCGCAGGTATCAGAAAACCCGTCTATGTGTATCCCGCCTGTTATGAAAATAGAGGCGATTAAAACAAGGGTTGCCATAACAGGGTTCGGCAGAAAAGAGAAAAATGCCGCGACCAGGGCTAAGAAAGATCCTATCAGGCAGCCAACCAGGGGGAAATATAAAAGCGACCTGCCGAAATCCTCGTTTTTTATTGCCGGTATTCCGCCCTGACCGCTTTTGCCGTGCGGGAAAGAGGCCCCTACCGGCAGAATCGTCAGAAACTGTAAAGCCAGTAAGAAACTTTTCATCGCTTCTTATCCGTTTTTTCAGATACGCCCGCGTCTTTGAATGTGGCCATTTCGGCTAAAATTTTGACAGCGGCTTCAACAACATTAATCCCTAACGCCGCCCCCGTTCCTTCGCCAAGGCGCAGATCAAAATCAAAAAGCGGCTTAAGACCCATATAATCCAGGATGATCCTGTGCCCTCTTTCTACCGAACAATGCGCCGCTATCATATACTCTTTTACTTTTGGCTCTAACCGATACGCTATTAATGCGGCCGCTCCCGATATAAACCCATCAATCACTACAGGAACCCTCCTTGAGGCGGCTGCCAGTATGACGCCGGCCAGGCCGCCTATCTCAAATCCCCCGACTTTGGATAAAACGTCGATGGCGTCGCCTGTGTCCGGCCTATTTATGTTAATCGCTTTTTTGATTACCCTGATCTTATTGGATAGGGCCTTATCGTCTATACCGGTACCCCTGCCTGTCATTTCTTTCACCGGCTTACCGGTTATAACAGAGGCTATGGCGCTTGAGGCGGTGGTATTCCCGATGCCCATGTCGCCTGTTCCGGCGATGTCTATACATTCGGCGAAAAAACCCTCTTTAAATACCTCTATGCCGTTTTCCAGGGATTTAACCGCCTCTTCTTTTGTCATGGCAGGGCCTTTTGCCATGTTTTTGGTCCCATAGCCTACCTTTTTTACCACTAAGCCGGGATGCCCCTCCAAATCGCACGCTACCCCCATATCCACTACAACAACCCTGGCTCCTGCGTGCCTGGCCAATACATTAATTCCGGCTCCGCCTCTTATGAAGTTATAAACCATTTGCGGGGTTACCTCTTTTGGATAGGCGCTTATTCCCTCTTCCGTAACTCCGTGGTCTCCCGCCATGGTAAATATGACCTTATTTTTAATGGGCGGGTTTTCATCACCCGTGATCTCCACTACTTGCTTCGCAAGTTCCTCAAGCCGGCCTAAGCTCCCCCGGGGTTTAGTCAGGCTATCCAGCCGTTTTTGTGTTCTCGCCGTTAAGTAATGGCCTATTTTTTCGATTCCCCGTATCGTTTTATTTAATTCCCGCATTTCCTTGCCCCTTTTTTTATTCTAAGCGGCACGCCCGACTGCATAAAAATAACGGTATCCGCTTTTCGCGCCATTACCTGGTTTGCCAGGCCCGTCAAATCTCTGAATTTTCTGGCTAGGGCGTTTTCCGGGACTATGCCGCCGCCCACCTCATTAGATACCACGATCGATGTAAATTCAGCTTTTGAGAGAAAAGAAGCCAGCGAGGCGATTTTTTTTGTTATCATGTTTTCGCTTAAGCCGGCTGACAATAAGTTCGATATAAAAAGACCCAGGCAATCGATAACTACCACATCGGATCTATTTTTAAGTTTAGATAGGGCGAATTTCACGTCCATCGGCTCTTCTATGACTTTCCAGTGGCGGGGACGCTTTTTTTTATGCAACCGCACCCTTTCCCGCATTTCACTATCTCCCGGAATGCAGGTAGCGATAAAAGCGATTTTTTTTCCGATTTTTTTCGCTAACCCCTGGGCATAACGGCTTTTCCCGCTGCGGGCGCCGCCCACTATAAAAATAAATTCTCTCATATCAACTTCTTATTTTCTTATCCTTAGATGCGCGGTATCGTTTATTTTTGATATTTTCGGCGCGCCCTGCGCAAAATCAATTACATTGAGAGCGCTCGCGCTCTGCTCTATTTCCCACATTTTACCCAGGTCTTTTTTCAGCAATTTCAGCAGGATTATCCGTATGGAACCGCCATGGGCCACTATGGCAACGTTCTTACCGCGATTTTTCCTGGCGATGCCGCTAAAACAACGCTCTACGCGTCTTGCGAAACCCGGCAGGGACTCGCCTCCCGGCATTTTTAGACGTTCCGGGTGTTCCGACCACAGCTTATATATCCCGGGATATTTCCTTTTAAGGTCGCTGTATTTCAAACCGGCTAATAATCCGAAATCAATCTCGCGTAAATTTTTCCGTTTATGGACGATAGTATTACCGAATACGATACAGGCTGTTTCGAGACACCGCTTAAGGTCGCTCGAATAGACTTCATCGATCCTGGACCTCTTTAATCTCTTTTTAAGTCGATGGGATTGTCTTACGCCTCTTGTATTTAAAGGGATATCCTGGGAGCCGCAATACCTCCTTTTGACGGAATAGTCTGTTTCTCCGTGCCTGATTAGTATCAGTCTTTTCATAATACCGTCGTCGCTTCGCTCCTCGGGATTAATTCGGCCCCACAAAATCGCGAAGCGATTTTGTGGGACTGTCCTGTAGAAATCTGCCACAGGATAGTTATGAGCAGATTTCTGCAGGGACTTATCCCGAATGTAGAAAATCCCGCAGAACTTCTTCGGGATCCCGAAGAAGTTCAACAGAAGTTTCTTCATTCGGGATGACTTACTACAACCACAGGGTTGTCGTAAGTCATGTCCTCGCCTGAGATCCCTCGTCGTTTCACTCCTCGGGATTAATTCGGACTTATGACTTACTACAACCACAGGGTTGTCGTAAGTCATGTCCTCATTAAAAAACCCCGAATACAGCACTTAGATGAAGTGATGCTATTCGGGGTTGCACCCTGGTTTACTTGGCCCTTACTTGCGCCGATGTTCCTTCGCACCGGAAATGAAGCGCATGTTTTACTCACGCATATAGGCAGGTCTTCTGACTCCTACTTCATCCTACTTGCCCCGTTTGTATTTGGCGCATAACGGGACTCGCCTCGCCTTCCCGGTTTTCACCAGTGGCTTATCCAAAGGCTTTCGTCCGTAGTCACAGCGGCGG
>MHFD01000058.1:24587-26386 GCA_001804045.1 Omnitrophica bacterium RBG_13_46_9 | reverse complement strand
GCGCAGTATAAAAAATATCTGCCGCAGCATCACAGGCTTCCCTTTTAAGTCTTTAATAGACACCTATATAGAGCGTAATGTTAAAGAACGATAAAAGAATAACAAATTTGTAAAAAAATGTCAATAGTAAAATTATAATTAGCGTCCAGCGATTAGCGTCTTCCGCCAAAGGGCGGATCCGCCTTGAAGATTCTTCCAAGAAAAAACATCTTGGCGGAAGCGGTTAGCGTCTAGAGAGCGGCATAATTCATTTATTTGACAAATGCTGGTCGCTAAATGTTAGATATCAATACTCTATTCCTCGTCGGGCTTTTATCCCCAAGCGGTATGGGTGTTTCAGCTCTTTCATCTCCGTCACGAGGTCCGCGTGTCTCATGAGCCGAGGGGGGCAATATCTGCCCGTCAGGACGATCTCCACAAAACTCGGTTTACGTGTTAGAATATCAAGGACGTCTTCTATTTTTACCAATCCCAGTTTTAAAGCGATGTTTAACTCATCCAGTATGACAATGTCATAGTCACCCGAAAAACAGTTTTTCCTGGCTTTTTCAAGCCCTATTTGGGCATATTGCGCATCGATTTTTTTAGGCCTTTTTTTTATGAAACAGCCCCTGCCGTATTGCTCGATCCTGATATTTTTTGTCTTCTTAACCGCATTTATCTCACTATAGAATTTTCCTTTAATAAATTGGCATATGTAGACCTTGAGCCCTGCGCCCGAAGCCCTCATTGCAAGCCCGAGCGCCGCGGTGGTCTTCCCCTTTCCGTTTCCGGTGTAAATCTGTACCAGGCCTTTTTTTAGTCTCATATTTTTATCGTGTAAAATCCGTCATGCCAGCGGTTGGCGTCCCAGCTCTTTCTCCCTTAACCGCCACATCGCCTGTTTTGCGGTAACACATTTTCCCCTTTAAACATACGCCTCTAACGATTATGTCTTCTCAGCGCAAGATGCGCCGCGTAAAACCCTAATACCAGGAGCAGGACAAACAGCATGGAGAAGAGGTTAAAGTATTTGACTATATAAATTTTTACCATAGGCCCGAAAAGGTAGATAGTGCCCCCCACCAAAAAGAAACGCGCCCCCCTGGAGATAACGGAAATCAGGATAAATCGGAAAAAATCTATATAGAATACGCCTCCCGCAATGGTAAATACTTTATAAGGTATAGGGGTAAAACCCGCGATACCGACCGCCCAGGCGTCGTATTTCGAGAAGTATTCGTGTATCTTCGCGATCTTTTCCTCAGAAATCACCTTCCGGAGCAGAGGCCGGCCTCCTTTTAAGCCGATCAAGTATCCCAGCATTGCGCCCAGTACAGAGCCTATAGTGGTGATCCCGGCCAAGCGAAGACCGTTAGCAGGCTCTATGAGCGCTAAGGCGATCAGCAATATATCGGGAGGGACCGGAAAAAAAGAAGACTCACAAAAAGACAACACAAAAAGACCCGTGGGCCCGTAAGGCAGGAATTTCTCGACTGTCCATTTGGCCATCGCCTTTAACATGTTATCTCTCCCACCCATCTTTTCCTACCAACGGCACAAATACGCACCCGCATATTTGCGTAGATACGACTTCTCTGTCCTTTTTTTCCACGACGGTAAGGATCTGGCTGAACATGGTCCCTACGGGGATGGCCAGCTTCCCGTCTATTTTAAGCTGTTCTATATAGGGCACGGGTATCTTAGGCGCGGCGGCCGTGATGATAATACCATCGTACGGTGCATGTTTATCCCAACCCAATGTGCCATCGGAGATTTTAATCGTAACATTGTCGCATCGTAGATGCCGCAAAGTCGAT
>MHFD01000058.1:24477-24564 GCA_001804045.1 Omnitrophica bacterium RBG_13_46_9 | reverse complement strand
GATCCGCTCTACAGTATAGACTTCTTTCACAAGGTAGGAAAGGATTGCCGCCTGATATCCGCTTCCCGTGCCTATCTCTAAAATTTT
>MHFD01000058.1:24108-24462 GCA_001804045.1 Omnitrophica bacterium RBG_13_46_9 | reverse complement strand
CCCCAGGCATTGCGTCATCAAGGCCACCATGTAAGGTTGAGATATGGTCTGCCCTTCGCCAATGGGTAGTGGCGAGTCCTCGTAAGCGCAGTTTTGCAGTTTTGTGGGTACGAACTCATGTCTCTCGACGTTGCGAAATGCTTCCAAGACCCTCTCATCCGTTATCCCTCGCGGGATAAGCTGTTCCTCAACCATTTGATGACGCAGTGTCGTAAAATCCATAGGGCCCGTCGATTCACGTGCGCAGTAAGGAGCGCGTAGCACGTTTGGCGCAGCGTATTTTACATACGCTGCGCGCTGGGGGTGACAAAAGCGTATTATTTCCGATATGACCTGATAAGCAACGCGAGAAAC
>MHFD01000058.1:22577-24087 GCA_001804045.1 Omnitrophica bacterium RBG_13_46_9 | reverse complement strand
TGTATATTGCTTAGTTGTCCTTCGTAAACGGTCTCGATCGGCAAGGAAGATATCTTAAACTTCATCCGCGACGCCTTTATAAGCATCTCCGACTCCAGATCGTATTTGCTGGATTCCAGCGTTAAGGCCCGCAGGACCCTTTTTTTTATAAGTCTGAAACCGCATTGCGTATCTGCTATACGCTGTCCGCAGATTTTAGAAAGGAAGTAAGACATAAATCTGTTCGTCAGAACCCTCACAAAAGGCATATCCTTTACGCGTGTCATCCTGTTGCCGATTACGATGTCGACATCCGGGTCCTGCGCGCACTGTATGAATTTTTCGATCTCACGGGGGTTGTGTTGGCCATCGGCATCCATGACTATCGCCGCGTCAAAATCCGTCATTTTCAGCACGAACTCAAACCCTATCTTTATAGACGCGCCTTTTCCAAGATTTTTTGCGTGCCTTATGACTATGGCGCCCTGTTCTGACGCTATTTTTTCAGTGTCGTCTGCAGAACCGTCGTCAATGACAACTACGTCAAACCCCATCGCCTTCACTTCTTTCACGATGCCCCCGATGGTCCTCGCTTCGTTATACGACGGGATTAATACGCATGCCCTCATTTGATGAGCGCGGGATTTGCGAAGATTCCTGTTCTCGCAGATCCGCCCCCCCTTCTTTTGTTTTGCCCTAGCCACAGATCTTTTAAAACGCCGGCGGATACGGCCTTTTCTGCAGGAAACCCGGGCATTACTTGGTTCAATCCCACACCTTTCTGAATGCGTACCACTGGTCAGGGTAAGCCCGTATATACCGCTCTAGCACTGGGGTATAGCGCTGCATGATATTCTTTAGGTCAGCCTTGGCGTCTCCGGTTTTTTTATATGCTATAGGCGGCTCGAATATCAGCTTAAAACTATCGTCCCGCGCCCTTACTACAAAACTGGGGATGATAGAAGCTCCGGTTTTTAAGCTGAAAAAAGCGGGTCCCTTCGGAAGGATGGTCCGACAGCCGAAAAAATCCATTTTTATACCGTTATTGGTAAAATCCCTGTCACCAAGAATGCCTAAAAAATTGTTCCTCTTTAATATTTTAAAGCAACTTTTCAATTGGGCGCTGATGGGTATTATTTTTACGTCTGCCCTGGCGCGTTGCGCGAGAAAGAAATCGTTGATTCTTTTGTCCTTGTGGTCTAAAGCGATAGCATAAAAATTATAGCCCAAACTCGCGACGACAGCCGCCCCCAATTCCCAATTGCCAAGATGCGCCGTTAAGATAATGGTCCCTTTTCCGTTTGCCATCGCCTTGTCTAAATTTTCCTTGCCCTTTATGTCTATATGATTCAATATGTATTCTTTGGATAGAGACGAGAATCTGATGAAGTCGACCAGGTACTTGGCAAAATTCCTGAACACGTTTTTTATGTGCTGTTTCAATATTTGCTTATCATCGGTCTTCAGGACAATTTTTAGATTGTACTCAAGATTTTTTCTGTCATTTCTTGCGAATGCGTAATAGATGTTG
>MHFD01000058.1:19586-22567 GCA_001804045.1 Omnitrophica bacterium RBG_13_46_9 | reverse complement strand
CGGCTATTGAATAACACACATTAAGCGGGAGCTTTAGGGCAATAACTCTACCGATTGTGTAAAAGCGATATAGCATAATGCAATCTCCCCGTGCCTATAGGTTTATCTTCTCCAAAATGGTCTCGGCTATGTCAAACGCGCTCTGCGGTTTCGAAAATGACTTAATGCGCTCTCGCATATTTTCCAACGCTTTAGGATTTGACAGTAGCTCACTCACGAATATTTCCAGATCACTCAGGTTATTTGCCTTGATGGCCAGATTATGCTTTACCAGATGGTCGGTATTCATTTGCTCATGCCCGGGTATGGGCTTTACTATCAAAATGGGAAGCCCTTTTACCAGGGCCTCGCTTACGGTTATGCCGCCGGGTTTAGTGATGATCAAAGACGATATAGACATTAGCTCGTCGACGTTCTCGGTATATCCTACAACCGCGGTCTTTTTTTTCAGGCGCGGCGCCAATTTACTCAGGCCGTTATAGAGACGCTTATTGATTCCTGCGACAACGATGATCTGGAAGGCGGTAGGAGAATTATCCAGCACTTTCACGATCTCTTTAATAGGCCCCAGCCCTTGGCTTCCGCCCATTAAAAGTATAATGGGCATCGCAGGGGAAAAATTCATGGAATCCAATACCTTCTTCCTGTCGATAATTTTCTTGAACCTGGGGTCTATGGGTATGCCCGTAAGCTTGACTCTGTCCTGCGATATGCCGTATGACACGAAACGCTGTCGCGTTTCCTCTGACGGGACAAAATAAATATCGACGTTGTCGAAAAACCAGTAAGCATGAGGGGCGTAATCGGTAAGGACCCCCGCAAGCACCAAATCGGAACAGGAGGTCTTCTTATAGTCAGATACAATCCCGCACGGGAAAGCCTGGGTGCAGGCAACGGCATCGGGCTTATAGCTTTCCAAGAGGTTCCGCATCTTAGACGAGTTATATTTATGGATCGATTCGCGTAATTTCTGGGTTCTTCTCACGACCTTTGGATTATCGTAAAGATAACCCCAGACTTCGGGGGTCCTCTTTATTACGCTCATATATGTCTTGTTTATTATTTTCTCAAGTATCGGATTTGTGTAAAGGAAAGAATTGACGTTTAAGACCTCTACGTCGTCGGACAGTTCCCGTAGGGCGCTTTCGATGGCGAGGCTCGCGTGATGATGGCCCGAGTTTTTCGAAATATACATCAATAAAATACGTTTTTTACCCATGTCTCCGGAATTTTTTATTAAGCCGACACACACATCGGTAAACCGCTTAAGTCTCCATCTCCAGGACTCTTTTTATTCTTTTTATCCCTTCCTTTAGTCGGCTTATGTCCTCCACTAGAGCAAACCTTACGTACCCCTCGCCGTATTCGCCAAAGCCTGTTCCGGGGGCAATCACCACACCCGTTTCCTTTATTAGAAGGGAGACAAATTCCATCGAAGTCAGGGCGCTGTATTTATCGGGTATGCGCGCCCAGACATAGAAAGTCGCCTTTGGCATAGGCACATCCCAGCCTATTTCCTTTAGCCCGCTTACAAGGAAATCCCTTCTTTTTTTGTATATGCCGATAATCCTCTTTACGCATGTCTGGGGGCCCGAAAGTGCTTTGATGGTGGCGTATTGTATGGGCTTGAATATGCCGAAGTCTATATAGCTTTTTGTCTTCTCCAGCGTTTTTACAATATCCCTGTTGCCTACGGCAAAACCTATTCTCCAGCCCGCCATATTGTAAGTTTTGGAGCATGTGTGAAATTCAATGCACATCTCTTTAGAACCCTTTACCTGCAGGATGCTCGGCGCCTTATAGCCGTCAAATGCTATGTCGGAATATGCCAGATCGTGGCCGATTATGATTTCTTTCCCCTTTGCCCAGTTCACGGCATCCCTGAAAAACTCCATGTTGGCCACGGCTGTAGTAGGATTGTGAGGATAGCTTAAGAAAATAAGCTTACTTTTTTCTACTATGTCATTTGGGATTTTTTGAAAATTTGGCAGATAGCCGTCTTTTTCATAAATCGGGATGTTATGAAGGATTCCGCCTGCGATAAGCACGCCGTTGAAATGGACGGGATAAGCCGGATTGGGGACCAGGGCAATATCATCGTTATTCAGAAAGGCTAATGAGAGATGCGCTATCCCTTCTTTAGAACCGATCAGGGGCAGGACCTCTGATTTGGGGTCCAGGCTGACACCGAACTTTTTGTAATACCAAGCGGCGATGGCTCCTCTTAATTCTATCTCGGATTTATCAATGGGCCTCGAGTACCGGTGGTTTTCTTTCATGACAGCGGTTTTGCATAGTTCATCTACGATATGCTTTGGCGTCCCTTGGTCGGGATTGCCCATACCGAGATCTATTATATCGAGCCCTGCGTTTATCGCCTCATTTTTTAATCCGTCGATGATCGTGAAAAGGTATAGCGGTAACCTCTTAAGCCTGTTTGCTTCGTGCATATGTAACCCCTTTTTCATTATAAAGCTACCATCTCTTTCATCTGTCTAGCGGAATTTTTTAACGCCTCTGTCTCTTCCGGCGTCAATTCCCACTCAACGATTTCTTCAATACCCTCTTTGCCTATTTTGGCGGGGACCCCTATGGCGCAGTCGGCCAGGCCGTATTCTCCGTCTAAAACACAGGAACAGGGAATTATTTTTTTCTCGTCGTTTACAACCGCCTTCAAAATTTCCAGACATGCGGCGCTTGGGGAAAAATAGGCGCTGCCGGACTTCAAGAGCGCCACAATCTGACCGCCCCTTGACTTTGTAATCTTGATCATCCGGTCGACCATGTCTTTGTGCATCATCCCGCGCAACGGCCGGCCGTCGATAAATGTCTTCGAAACAATGGGAACCATGGTATCGCCGTGACTTCCCAGCACAAATGTCTCTGTTTTATCGATAGGGACTTTAAGCTGGTGCGACAGTATTACCCTAAACCGAGCCGTATCCAGGTTTCCCGCCATACCCAGGATCTTTCTACGGTCG
>MHFD01000058.1:18137-19378 GCA_001804045.1 Omnitrophica bacterium RBG_13_46_9 | reverse complement strand
ATAATCGCCTCGGCCATCTCTTGTGTGCCAACGGCAGCAGGGTCTTTCCTGTCTTCCTTTAGATCGTAAGTCACGGCTTTGCCCTCTTCAATTACCGCAGCAACCGCATTTTCGAGCCTATCCGCCGCGCGAGACTCCCCTAGATGTCGCAGCATCAGGACGCCTGAGAGTATCATGGCTGTAGGATTTACAACGTTCTTTCCTTTGTATTTTGGGGCGCTTCCATGGGTAGGCTCAAATAGCGCGAATTCCTTACCTATGTTCGCCCCCGGCGCAATACCCAGCCCGCCTACCAGCCCGGCGCATAGATCCGATATGATATCGCCGTAAAGGTTGGGCAATACCAGGACGTCATAAAGCTCCGGCTTCTGCACAAGCTGCATGCACATGTTGTCCACAATCCTATCCTCAAACTCTATCTCCGGAAATCTTTTTGCTACTTCTCTTGCGACCTCCAAAAAAAGCCCATCTGTGTATTTCATGATGTTTGCCTTATGGACAGCGGTAACCTTCCTCCTTTTATTCTGTATGGCATATCGGAACGCGAACTCGATTATTCTTTTCGAAGCGCTTTCGGATATGGGTTTGATACTCAGCGAGGAATCTTTTTTGATCCTGGCATCGGAATATTTATGTATCGAATCAATGACCGCGCCGGCCTCTTTTGTGCCCTTTTCAAACTCTATACCCGCATAAAGATCCTCGGTATTCTCCCGGACAACAACAAGATCCACTTTTTCGTATTTAGACCGCACGCCTTTATAGAGCCTGCACGGCCGTACGCACGCAAACAGGTCCAGCTCCTGTCGAAGCTTGACATTTACGCTGCGGAACCCCGATCCGACAGGGGTAACGATAGGACCTTTTATTGCCACCTTATTTTGCTTTATAGATTTGATAACGCCATCGGGCAGGGGCGTTTTATATTTCTCGATTACGTCGGCTCCGGCAAGGACGGTATCCCATGCTATTTTCACGCCGGTTGCTTCTATGCATGCTCTGGTGGCGAGACTTACTTCCGGGCCTATCCCGTCTCCGGGTATTAAGGTCACGTTATATTTCAAGACCAAGCCCCCCGTGTTTTTTGAAATACTCGATCATGCCGCCTTCCGCCAGGATCTTTTTGGCAAGAGGCGGGATTGGCTTGCAGGAGATATTCAGCCCTTTGGACCTGTCCTTCATGATGTTGTTTTCCAGATCCATCTCCAGCTCGTCTCCGTCGTCTATATAGTTTGTATTGC
>MHFD01000058.1:16286-18037 GCA_001804045.1 Omnitrophica bacterium RBG_13_46_9 | reverse complement strand
AGGGGCCTGCTCTCTGCTCGAGCCGCAGCCGAAGTTCTCGCCGCTGACCAAAAAATCCCCTTTACGCACTTTCTTGTAGAAATCAGGCTCTATGTCCTCAAATACATGCATTGCCAGCTCTTTCGGGTCCTGGATCCTGAATTTATAACGCCCGGATATGATGTAGTCTGTGTTTATATTGTCCTGCGCTGCCAGCAGACGATGGGCTATGTTTTTCATGATTTTAATCTCCGGGAAAATTCGCGTGGATCCGCGATTTTTCCGCATATCGCTGATGCGGCAACCGTTGCTGGACTAGCCAAAAAGATATTGGCGTTGGGGTTACCCATTCTTCCTTTGAAATTTCTATTCGCCGTGGAAATAACATTCTCACCGTCAGCGGGGACACCGTTGTGTGTACCTACACAGGGTCCGCACCCCGGCGCCACTACGACGGACCCTGCTTCCGCAAGCGTGGTTATGTAGCCTTTTTTTGCCGCTTCCAGAAAGATCTCCCGTGAGGCAGGACCTATGACAAGTTTGACATCCGGGTGCACCTTTTTATTTTTGAGTAGTTTTGCCGCTATCTCCAGGTCTTCCAGCCTGCCATTCGTGCACGTGCCGATAAATGCGCTGCTTATAGGTGTGCCCATTACCTCCTCGACGGAAAAGACATTATCTACCTGATGCGGCTTTGCAATCTGCGGTGTGAGCGAACCGATATCGTATTCCTTCATATCGCCGTATCTCGCATCGTTGTCTGCCGAAACAGTGTGGGGTTTTCTTTTGGAGCGCGCCTTTATCCAACTTAAGACTTTCTTGTCAGCCTCAAAGATTCCGCATTTTGCGCCCATCTCGACCGACATATTAGCCATGGTGAAGCGGGCGCTGACGCTTAGGCTTTTGATGGTCTCGCCGGAAAATTCCAGGGCCTTATAATTTGCCCCATCGGAGCCCATCGCTTTTATTATGTGCAATATAATGTCTTTTGAGTATACGCCGAGAGGGGCCTTACCTTTCACCGTTATTTTTATTGTTTCAGGGACTTTAAACCAATTTTTGCCGCTGGCAAGGGCTATAGCCAGGTCTGTCGATCCTACGCCTGTGGAAAATATATTCAGCGCGCCGTAGGTGCATGTATGGGAATCCGCGCCCAGGATAAGATCGCCACAGGTGATAAATCCCGACTCCGCCATCAGCTGGTGGCATATGCCCGATCCGATATCGAAAGTCTTAAGAGAATGCTTTTTAGCGAATTCGCGCATGGATTTATGTACGGTAGCCGTGCCTAGATTCGGGCTGGGCGCGCCGTGGTCTATAAACATGCAAAACCTTGAATTGTCAAACACCCTGTCTTTGCCGAGTTTTTCGAAACTTTCTATTATCAGGGAACTGGTTCCGTCTTGCCCAAAACAAAAATCCACGTCACATATCGCTATTTCACCTGCGCGCAGTTCCCTGTGGGCGTGATTGCTCAATATCTTCTCAACTATAGTCTGCCTCATTTTACTGTTTCCTAAAAGGAATGTGTTTTAAGCCAATCCTCGATCCGGTCCAGCCCCGCTTTAATATTTTCTATGCTCGTGGCGAAGCTTAACCTTATGTGCTTGTCCGAGCCGAACGCAATCCCCGGTATGCACGCAACGCGGGCCTCATCGAGAAGTCTTTTACAAAACGTGAGCGAATCCAGCTTTGTCGCGGATATGTTGCAGAAGACATAGAACGCGCCCGCCGGTTTGACACACCGGATTTTTTTAAATGAGTTTATCCTG
>MHFD01000058.1:12303-16240 GCA_001804045.1 Omnitrophica bacterium RBG_13_46_9 | reverse complement strand
AATATCTCTTTATTAAACGAACCTATGGAGACGTGTTTATGGTCATCATAAACAAGTTTTTCATATATTTCGTCGCTTATGACAACGATTTTTCTGGATACGGCGATTTTTGCTATCCTCTCCAGTATATCAGCGTCAAAGACGGCGCCTGTAGGGTTTGACGGGCTGTTTACGATTATTGCCTTTGTGCGCCTTGTTATTTTTTTCTCTAGCTCATCAGGATCCACCCGGAAGCCATCTTTCTCCTTTGCTTTCACGAACCGGGCGGAGGCGCCGCTTAGCGCGATCATTTCCGGATAACTCAGCCAGTATGGCGAAATAACGAGGACCTCGTCCCCTTTATCGCACAGGACCTGGAATATATTGTACAGGGCGTGTTTTGCTCCAACGGATATGATTATCTGTTCCGGGGAATAGGCAAGAGAATTATCCGCCTCCAGCTTTTTACTGACGGCCTCCCGCAGCTTCGGGATTCCGGATGAAGGGGTGTATTTCGTGAAGCCTTTCTTGATCGCGTCGATCGCGGCATCTTGGATATTAGCAGGTGTGTCGAAATCCGGCTCCCCGGCCCCAAAACCTATAACATCAAGGCCATTTTTCTGCATCTCCTTGGCCCTGGATGTCACGGCAAGAGTTAGTGATGGTTTAAGTTGTGAGACTCTTTTCGCAAAACTCATCTTATCACATATTAGTTTTCCTGCGGAAGAAACCGTGCACCTTTCGTAAGAACCCTTTTTGGTCTTTTATCTTTTTTATTTCGTCTTTGGCCTTTTCTTTTTTTACCTCTTCAACCGTTTTTTCCTCTTTGACTTCGGGGGCCAACTCCGGTGCGGCTTTTGGCGGCTCTTTTTTCGCCTCTTTTATTGCGGCCGCTTTCTCGGTTGTTTTCTTTTTTTTCTCCGGTTTTGATTTTTCCTCAGGCTTTTTTTCCGTCAGCTCCAAAAAGACGATACTTGCCCCGTCTCCCTTCCGGAAATTAAAGGGTATGATACGGGTGTATCCGCCTTTTCTTTCCTTAAAAAGCGGGGCGATTTCTTTAAACAATTTTGTCACAAGCGCTTTCTCGCCCAGAGCGGCGAAAGCCCGTCTGCGCGCTGCCAACGAATCCTTCTTTGCTATCGTGATGAGCTTTTCCACGACCCTACCCGCTTCCTTGGCCTTGGTGTGAGTCGTTTTTATCCTTTGATGCAAAAAAACGGCCCTCGCTAAATTCCTGAGAGTCGCTATACGGTGACTGTGCTGCCTGCCGAATCTGGTTCTTCTCTTTCCGTGCCTCATTTCTGTACCTTTTGCTTATGTGGTTTCTATTCTATCTTCATTCCGAGATGCAACCCCATGTCTTGGAGGATCTTATTTATTTCGCTTAAAGACTTTTTGCCGAAGTTCCTGTATTTCAGCATTTCCATCTCGGTCTTTCTGATAAGTTCGCCGATAGTCTTTATTTTGGCCTCTTTCAGGCAGTTCGAACTTCTTACGGAAAGCTCCAGTTCTGTTATGGGCATATCGAACTTTTCCATAAGCTCTTTTTCTTCTTTGGTCTCTTCTTTTTCCACTATCTCTTCGGGCAACTTTCCGTATTCGACAAATATATCCAAATGTCGCTGCAATATATTTGAGGCATACAAAAGCGACTCCTTAGGGTCCATGCTGCCGTTTGTCCAGATTTCCAAGATCAACCTGTCGTAATCTGTTATCTGGCCTACCCGCGTATTTTCAACGGCTATATTGACACGCCTCACAGGAGAGAATACAGCATCCATCGGTATGATACCGATAGTCTGGTTTTCCTTTTTGCTCCTCTCCGCAGAGACATAGCCCCTGCCGCGTGATACCTCCGCCTCCATTTCGAGCTTAATCTTTTTTGTCAACGTCGCTATATGCAGGTCCGGGTTCAATATCTCGACTGTCTCATCAACGGTGAAGTCACCGGCTTTGACGTCCCCTTTTTTGTCTACCTTCAGGAACATGGGCTTTGGCTTTTTGAAGTGAGATCTCAAAATCAGCTGTTTGATATTTAAAATAATCTGCGGAACATCTTCTACCACGCCAGGGATCGGGGAAAATTCGTGCTGGACATCGGTGATTTTAACCGAGGTAACAGCCGTACCCTCTATGGACGAAATGAGCACCCGTCGGAGAGAGTTTCCGATAGTTATACCGTATCCGCGTTCGAAAGGTTCGGCTATAAATTTCCCATAGGTCTGCGAAAAGCTTGATTCATCGTATACCAGTTTCTTTGGCATCTCAAAATTCCTGAGTTTAACCCCCATTCTCGTGCCTCCTTTTTCGCTAGTGAGCCTCTATTTTATTTGCGAAAAAACAACATAAATCCGATTACCGCCATTAAGATAAGCGTGAAGCTCCACCGCCTTACAGCGGTGGCTTCTCTTTTTACAGGGTTCCGCTCTATCGGTGGAGCGGAACCCTGAACCGAAAGCCATTCATCCGCGCCCTTACAGGCGTGGCTTTCTGGTTCATGGGTAAATCCGCCCTATTTCGAATACAATTCGACAATCATCTGTTCCTGGATTGAAAAATCGATGTCATCCTTTTGTGGAAGACGCGCGACGGTGCCTTTTAAAACGTCTTTTTCTTCCGACAGCCATTTTGGGACACTCCTGTCCTTTAGGTCCTTGCGTATATCGGAAAGCGTTTTAAGCATACTGTCTTTACCCTTTACCTCGACAGAGTCGCCTTCTTTTACTATGTACGATGGTATGTTGACCTTCTTGTTGTTTACATAAACATGGTTATGTCGTACGATCTGCCTGGCCTGTGAGCGCGAGTAAACAAAGCATAATCTGAAAATGACATTGTCAAGCCTTCTTTCCAATAGCTGGAGGAGCACATGTCCCGTAACTCCTTTTGTCCTTTCAGCGAGCTTAAAGTATTTTTTGAACTGTCGCTCTAGCAGGCCATAAATACGCTTGGCTTTTTGTTTTTCACGTAGCTGCAATCCATAATTAGAATCCTTTTTTCTCCTTTTGCCGTGCTGGCCCGGACCGAAAGGCCTTTTTGCCGCCGGGCACTTATCCGTGTTGCATTTGGGCCCTTTCAGAAATAATTTTTCCCCATATGCCCTACAAAGTTTACACTTTGCTTCTCTGTAACGCGCCATTTATCGGCCTCCTTATATTTCGTTAAATAAATCCAGAATCAGAATCTATGATTTCTCGTATTTCGTGTCTAAATTTTTAGAATTACAGAAATCACACCCGTCTGCGTTTAGGGGGCCTACAGCCGTTGTGCGGGATGGGTGTAACATCTTTTATGGCCCTAACTGAAAGGCCCGCTGCCTGCAGGCTCCTGATAGCGCTTTCCCGTCCTGAGC
The DNA here is from genome assembly GCA_001804045.1 of Omnitrophica bacterium RBG_13_46_9. GTDB lineage: Bacteria > Omnitrophota > Gorgyraeia > JABMRN01 > RBG-13-46-9 > RBG-13-46-9. The sequence goes on along the minus strand of MHFD01000058.1, from coordinate 12,909 downwards.
CGGGGCCCTTTACAAACACCTCAAGTTCTTTTACCCCGAATTCCTTGGCTTTTTTTGCGGCGTTTTCCGCTGCTATTCCAGCGGCAAATGGCGTTGATTTCTTAGAGCCGCTGAAACCTGATGACCCTGTTGAAGCCCAGCACAGTGTATTGCCGTTTTTATCCGCTATCGTAATGATGGTATTGTTAAATGTAGCCAGGATATGGGCGATCGCATTGGGAACATTCTTTGCGACCCTTTTTTTTGTTTTGAGTTTTTTCTTTTGCATTTTAGTATCGTGCTTCCTTTTGTTTTATCTTGCCGGTTTAAGTTTTAACGGATTCACCGAAAACTACCTTTAATCCGTGTTTAAAATATCCGCAGCCGGCTCTATTCAAATACGGGTCACCTTGTCATGCTTCTTTGGCGACAGGGATGGCTTTCTTGGCCCTTACAACCCCGACCGTCTTCCGGGGGCCCTTGCGAGTTCTGGCGTTTGTGCGGGTCCTCTGCCCTCTTACAGGCAGGCCTTTTCGGTGCCTCAATCCTCTATAGGCCCCTATATCGATAAGGCGCCTTATATTGGCGGATACGTCACGCCTTAAATCGCCTTCGACTTTGCATTCA
>MHFD01000058.1:11797-12272 GCA_001804045.1 Omnitrophica bacterium RBG_13_46_9 | reverse complement strand
CTTCTTCGGATAAATCTTTGGCGCGCGTATCAGGATTGACGGAGGCTATCTTCAGGATCTTGTTTGACGTGGATCGTCCTATACCGTGAATATATGTCAGGGCTATTTCCACTCTTTTCTCTTTTGGGATATCAACACCTATTATTCTCGGCATTACCTTCTCCTCATATGTTTTTTACGCTTAAGTCCTTTTCCGTCGGCAGGCTCCTTTTTCGCGGAAATCATTTACGGCCTATGATTTTAACCGGATAAACAAGCAGACTATCCCTGCCTCTGTTTGTGCTTCGGGTCCTTGCAGATAACCCGTAAGGTACCCTGTCTTTTTATAATTTTGCATTTCGCACATATCTTTTTTATGCTGGATCTTACCTTCATTTTTTTACCCATTTACCCCGGCGTATAATCCTGCCCCGCGTAAGATCATAAGGCGAAAGCTCTACGGTTACCTCATCCCCCGGCAGGATCCTGATAAAGT
>MHFD01000058.1:9745-11672 GCA_001804045.1 Omnitrophica bacterium RBG_13_46_9 | reverse complement strand
CCGACATTTATCATCGGTTCTATAGCTAACGCCATCCCGTTTTCGAGAAGTCGTCCGTGATGCGGGCGGCCGAAGTTCGGTACTTCCGGCGGCTCATGGATATGCCGGCCTATGCCGTGGCCGACAAACATGCGCACTACGTTGAAGCCGTGGGACTCCGCGAAAGACTGTATGGCCCACGATATATCCTCGACGTGGTTGCCCGACAGGGCTTTTTCGATGCCTTTGTGCAGCGCCTTTTTTGTCACGGAAACCAGTCGTTCGGTACCCGACGGGACCTTCCCTACCATGACTGTCGTCGCGCCATCCGCGAAAAAACCCAGAAATTCAACACCTATATCAATGCTTATTATGTCGCCGTCTTTCAAAACCGACTTTTCGCTTGGTATCCCGTGTACGACTGTATCATTTATTGAGGCGCAAATACTTGCGGGAAAACCCTTATATCCGCGAAAAGCCGCCTTCGCATTTTTGGAAGCTATAAACCCGTCCGCCACTTTTTCGAGAGATTTTGTGCTTACCCCTGCCTTTATCTTTTCCGATACGATTTCTAGGCACTCCCGGACGATCGATCCCGCTTTCCTCACAAGGTCAAGCTGGTCTTCTGATAAGAGCGCTGTCAAGATAACCCCTCCCGTTCAAAAAGCATCTTTGCGGATTTAAAAAGCTGCTCTATATCGAGGTCCCCGGAGACTTCCCTCAGAATGCCTTTCTGCTTATAATAATCGATGAGTGACCTCGTCTGGCTTTCATAGACTGTCAGACGTCTTTTAACCGTGGCTTCCCTGTCATCGTCACGCTGAATCAGCTTGCCTGCGCAGTAGTCGCACACGCCTTTTCGCCTGGGCGGCATATTCGTCAGATGAAAATTCGCGTCACATTTCACGCAAACTATTCTGCCCGAAAGCCGCTTTATCGACGTCGCTTGGGAGGTCTTGAGGTATAGGACAAGATCCAGCTTTTTCCCTGTTTCATTCAGGGAGTTGTCGAGTCGGTCAGCCTGCTTTTCGTTTCGCGGGAAACCGTCCAATAAAAATCCGTTTTTAAGGTCCTCCCCGGAAACCCGCGCGGCTACTATGCTAACGACGATATCATCAGGTACAAGCTCGCCTCTATCCATATATTTCTTTGCAGTCTTTCCGATATCGGCCCCCTTCTTGACCGCCTCTCTAAGCATGTCGCCCGTTGAGATATGAGCAATTTTGAATTCTTTCGTAAGGGTCTTTGCCAGCGTCCCCTTGCCGGCGCCCGGCGGTCCGAGTAAAACGATATTCAATTCTTATTTCCTCCCTTTAACGCGTCCTTTTTTCATGAATCCTTCGTAGTGCCTGATCAGGAGATGGGATTCTATCTGCCGCATCGTATCCAGCATAACTCCTACTATGATCAGAAGTCCGGTACCGCCAAAAAAGCTTGCCACCAGATACGGGATTTTAAGCGCTTTTGAAATAATGCTGGGTAAAACCGCTATTATAGCCAAGAATATCGCGCCTGGCAGAGTAATCCTTGTCATTATAAAGTCCAGGTATTCCGCGGTCTGCCTGCCAGGCCTGATTCCCGGGACAAACCCGCCAAACCTTTTCATATTGTTCGAAACATCGATCGGGTTAAACGTTATAGCAGTATAAAAATAGCAGAAGAAAATGATAAGCAGCGTATAGATAATATTATAAAGAATGTTTTCCCGGGTAAGCATAGTCGCGATATTCTGCACAGCCTGGTTTGGCACCAGCCCCGCTATGGTGGCGGGAAATAATATGAGGCTTTGTGCGAATATAATGGGAATAACTCCGGCCTGGTTGACGCGAAGGGGTATGTAAGTGCTCTGTCCGCCGTAAATTTTCCTTCCCACTACCCTTTTGGCATATTGAATCGGGATTTTTCTCTGGCCCTGGGTGATGGCAACTACCGCAAGAACGACAATGAC
>MHFD01000058.1:9532-9665 GCA_001804045.1 Omnitrophica bacterium RBG_13_46_9 | reverse complement strand
GAGAACATGTTTATCATCCCAAATAAAGTCCCGCCCTGGGTCCTTGCCACATTGTCGAAAAATTGCGCCAGCCTTGCCCCGTCGATGCCGGGGGTAGGTATAAATGCGCCTACCCTGTAGACAGCGATTAAGG
>MHFD01000058.1:9201-9440 GCA_001804045.1 Omnitrophica bacterium RBG_13_46_9 | reverse complement strand
CCGCCCTGCCGCCGGCGTCAAGAATCTTTTTTTTCGCGTTTTCCGAAAATGCGTCGGCTAAAATATTAAGAGATTTGGCTAGTTTGCCTTCCCCGAGAATTTTTACGGGCGCCCCCAAGTTTTTTATAAGGCCTTCTTTTTTCATAGCCGTTTTATCCACCAGTGAGTCCTTTTTGAAGCGGTTCAAGTTTTCTACGTTAATGATCTGATATCCCTTCTTGCTCTTGCCGAAACTTATA
>MHFD01000058.1:8544-9195 GCA_001804045.1 Omnitrophica bacterium RBG_13_46_9 | reverse complement strand
CTTTTGGGTATTCTTCGTATAAGCGGCATTTGACCGCCCTCGAAACCGGCTCTGAGCCCAGGTCCTGACCGCGCCTTTGCGCCTTTGTGGCCGCGCCCCGATGTTTTTCCGTGCCCCGAACCGGTGCCCCTGCCCACGCGTTTCGGAGGCCTTTTGGCGCCTTTAGGTCTATGTATATCCTGTATTTTCATGTCTCGTACCTGTAAAGTCTCAGTTTTTGCAGTGCGATAGAAGCAGCTTTTATGGTGTTTATGGGGTTTCTCGAACCAAGACACTTTGTAAGGATGTCTTTTATGCCGAACGCGTTACAAAGCGCGCGGACAGCCCCACCCGCTTTTACCCCTGTTCCGGGACCTGCGGGCTTTAAAAGTACCTTTCCGGCCTTGAACTTACCGATAACTTCATGCGGAATGGTCGTGCCCTTCATCTGAATGGATGCGAAAGATTTCTTTGCGTTGGTCAATGCCTTGCTGATTGCGGTAGAAACTTCGTTCGCCTTGCCGAAGCCTATGCCTGCCATCCCTTTTCCGTTTCCGGCTACAACCAGCACGTTAAAAGAGAATCTTCTGCCGCCTTTTACGACCTTGGCAACCCTTTTAATGCTGACGACAGTCTCTATTGCGAGTTCTTCTTCCTGCATCAGATTTGGCG
>MHFD01000058.1:5564-8531 GCA_001804045.1 Omnitrophica bacterium RBG_13_46_9 | reverse complement strand
TTTTGTGTTACTCATATCAGCCATTTTATACCTCAGAAAATTATTCCATTTTTTCGTACAGCCTCGGCGAAAGCCTTTACCCGACCGTGATAGAGATAGCCCGCCCTGTCAAATACTATAGTGGTGAACCCCTTTTCCTTCATCTTCTTGGAAAACTCTTCTCCCAGTATCCCTGCCGCCTTCACATTGCCGCCGGAACCGATTTTGTTTTTCAGTCCGGATGCATTCGTGGAAAGCGAGCACAAAGTCTGCCCCTTGATATCGTCCAAAAGCTGCGCGTAAAAGTTTTTATGGCTTCTAAAGACGCAAAGCCTGGGCTTCTCTTTGGTGCCAATGACCTTTTTTCTTATGATTTTGTGACGCTTCTGTCTTCCTTCCAATTTTTTTATCTTCATTTGCCTACCGTGTGTTGCTGCGTTTATTTCCGATATTTACGGCAATATTATTTTGCGACCGTCTTTCCGGCTTTGTGGCGTACGTACTCACCCGCGTACCTGATGCCTTTTCCGGTATATGGCTCGGGCTTAAAATAACTCCTTATCTCAGCGCTTACCTCGCCCACCTTGACCTTGTCTATGCCGCTAACGATTATTATGGTAGGCTTAGGCGTATTTATGGTTATGCCATCGGGTATAGGATATTTTACCTGATGCGAAAATCCTAGATTCATGAGGAGCGTCTTCCCTTCGGCCTGCGCCTTAAATCCCACACCCCGTATTTCCAGGTCCTTCTTATATCCTTCTGTGACACCTTTGATAAGGTTCGATATAACTCTTTGAGTCACCCCCTGGATGGCGGCCGCTTCTTTTTCAGGCAATGATCTTTCCACAAAAAGCTTATTATCTTTTAACGATACCCTGATGTTACCCGGAACCCCATACTCCATCTTCCCCTTCGGTCCCTCGACGGCAACCTTGTTGTCCGCGATCCCTATTTTTACGTTCTTAGGTATTTCAATCGGCTTTTTACCAATACGTGACATGGTTCACCTGTTTTTTACCATACCTGGCATATGATTTCGCCGCCAAGATTCTTCTCTTTCGCTTCTTTGTCAGTCATTATACCCTGTGATGTGGAGATCAGCGCTATGCCTAATCCGCCGTAGACGCCTTTGATATCATCGCACTTTACGTAAGTCCGTAATCCCGGCTTTGAAATCCGCTTGATTCCCGTCACGGCGCTGGCATTCTCTTTTACGTATTTCAGATATACCTTCAGCTGCCCCTGACGCCCGTCTGCAATCGATGTATAATTAGAAATATACCCCTCGCGCTTCAAAATCGCGAAAATGTCCTCGTTTACCCTTGACCGCTTGACCAGAACACTCTGCTTATGCGCCATTATGCCGTTCCTAAAAACTGTCAACGTATCTGCGATTAGGTCAGTTACGGGCATATGTATTTACCTCCGTATTTATGTTAACTGCTAGCTGTTCCGCCGCTTTAATTAATCCGTCGCGCGATGCCTCTTTTGACTAGACAGCCGGCGCATAGATGATATAGATCACCAGCTTGCTTTGACGACGCCCGGTATCTCTCCTCTTAAGGCGAGCTCTCTGAAACAAATCCTGCACAGCTTGAATCTTCTCATGTACCCACGCCTTCGGCCGCATAGCTCACAGCGGTAATATTTTCTCACCTTAAACCTTGGCGTGCTCTTAGCTTTTATTACCAGACATTTCTTTGCCACCTAGTCGACCTCCCGACAAGACTAGAAAACTTTTACTTTTTGAACGGCATCCCATACAGACTCAATAGTTCAAAGCTTTCCGCCTTGTTCCTTGCTTTTATGACTATTGTTATGTCCATGCCGTGCACCAATTGTACCTTATCTACGTCTATTTCCGGAAAAATGCTCTGTTCGCTTATTCCCAGGGAATAGTTTCCAAACTGATCAAACGAATCAGCCGACACGCCCCTAAAGTCCCGTATTCTGGGTAAAGCGACATTGACGAGTCTGTCCAAAAATTCGTACATCCTCGCCTTGCGCAGCGTGACCTTGCACCCTACAAGCGCCCCTTTTCGTATTTTAAAACCCGCGACGGCTTTTTTTGCCGCAGTAAGAACCGGGCGCTGGCCGGTAATCTGCGCGATTTCCTGCGCCGCGCCGTCGAGAAGTTTTTTGTCTTTTAGGCCTTCGCCCAACCCGACATTTACGACAATTTTTACCAGTGATGGAACCTGGTATTTGTTCGCATACCCGAACTTCTCCATCATTTTCGGAATAATCTCATCTTTATATTTTGTCACAAGCCGCGGAACCATTTTATTTAGCCTCTTTTGGTTTTACACGGATTCGAGAAAGTGCGTATTTTCGCCTATCTGGCCCACCGACCAGCTACCGGCCGCGCCCGCCGGGATCTGCGCGATATGCATCTGACGAAGGCGGCAATCCGCGCATGATCAAAATATCTCATTGCATCGTTTGCAGAAACGCGTCTTGGTGCCATCCGTTAACACGTTAAATCCCACCTTTGTTGGCCTGTTGCACCCTTTGCAGAAAACGGCAAGGTCAGAAATATGGATTGTGGCTTCTTTTTGGACTATGCCGCCTTTCTGATCGTCCCTTGAGCGTCTCTGATGCTTTTTTACGAAATTCACGCCTTCCACTATGGCGCGGTTTTTGCGTGGCAATACAGTCAAAACCTTGCCGGTTTTTCCTTTATCTTTTCCGCTGAGAACGATTACCGTGTCATTCTTTCTGATCTTAGCCATAAATTTAAGTTTAACTTTCTAAAATCAAACACTAAAATCGCGATGCGCGCTGTCGATTTGTTATTTTCAATATTTGATTTTTAATATTTTAACGTTGCCTTAGCACTATATCACTTCCGGGGCAAGCGAGACGATCTTAAGGAAATTCTTCTCCCTGAGCTCTCTTGCCACCGGACCAAAGATCCTGGTTCCTTTAGGGTTTCCCTGGGGATCTATTATGACAACCGCGTTTCTGTCGAACTTTAAATATGAT
>MHFD01000058.1:4889-5490 GCA_001804045.1 Omnitrophica bacterium RBG_13_46_9 | reverse complement strand
AGCGCTTGTCTTTCGAAATAGGAGGGCTCTGTCTGATCCTAACTAAGTCGCCTATCTTAGCCGCGTTCTTTTCGTCATGGGCCTTAAACTTATTGAATCTTTTGACCGTCTTTTTAAAAACAGGGTGCGCGGTTAGCCGGCCTACGTTGACAACGATTGTCTTGTGCATCTTATCGGACAGTACCCTGCCGACCATCTCTTTCGTTACATGGGGTTTCTTAGCGTTGGCCATTCCTTTTCTCCGTATTTTCTTTTTCCTTTAGAATCGTAAAACATCGGGCCAAATCTCTTCTGGCTTCTTTTATGCGGTGAGGTTTTTCGACTCTGCCGCTTTTTTGCTCGCATCGAAGCTTAAACATCGCTTCCTTAAGCGCGAGGACCTTGCTTTTTATCTCCTCTCTGGTCATGTTCCGAATGTCGATTGGTTTAGTCTTCATATTAATGCGACCTTACAACAAGTTTTGTCCTAATGGGTAATTTATGTGCCGCTAAACGCATCGAATCCTTGGCCAGTTCAAACGGTATGCCTTCCATCTCAAAAAGGATCCTTCCTTTTTTGATGACGCAGACCCAGTGGTCCGGCGCGCCCTTACCCTTGCCC
>MHFD01000058.1:3642-4876 GCA_001804045.1 Omnitrophica bacterium RBG_13_46_9 | reverse complement strand
CAGGTTTTTTCGTTACAGGCTTATCCGGAAACACCCTTATCCAAACCTTGCCGCCGCGCCTGGTGTGTCGCATAAGCGCGATTCGCGCCGCTTCTATTTGCCGGTCTTTGACCCAGCCGTTTTCAAGCGCCTTCAATCCGTATTCGCCGAAATTCAATTCCGAGGCGGCAAAGCTGGTCCCCAATCTCCGGCCCCTTTGGGCCTTGCGATATTTTACGCGCTTTGGCATTAACGCCATTTTTTATCTCCGTTTTTACCTTAACCCAACTTCTCGCCTTTATATACCCATACCTTAACGCCGATAAGACCGTATGTCGTGTGCGCCTCGGCGAAGCCGTAGTCGATATACGCCCTCAATGTCTGAAGGGGGATCTTTCCGTATTTGACCGTTTCTTTTCTGGCGATTTCCGCGCCATCGACCCTACCCGATATTTTTATCTTTATTCCTTCACAACCGACGTCTCTGGCCATCTGAACGGATTTTTTCATAACCCTTCTGAACGGGATCCTCTTCTCAAGCTGCAGCGTGATATTCTCCGCTATGAGTTGCGCCTCCATAGCAGGCTGCTTGATCTCCTTAATATCTATAAAGACCTGCTTCTCCCCCAAGGTAGATTGCAAGTAGTCTTTTAGCGCCTCGATCTCCGTGCCCCTGCGTCCGATTATCACCCCCGGCCTTGCTGTATGAATAATTATCTTTACACGGTTGCCCGTTCTTTCTATAACTATATTCGCGACAGCTCCGCTTATAAGCTTATTTTTAATATATTTTCTCAGCCTTAAATCTTCTATAAGGGTTTGATGGAAATCGGCTTTTTTGGCAAACCATTTGGATTTCCAGTCATATATTATCCCCACCCTTAGACCATACGGATGAACTTTTTGACCCATTTTTATTTCCTTGTTTTAACCGGCTTTCTGACTTTTTTAAGCTTCTTAGCCGCCTTTATTTCCTCTGGCGCTTTTCGCGGAGCATCTAGCTCTATCAATACATGACTTGTTCTTTTTCGTATCGTACCGGCTCTGCCCATCGACATCGCCCTGTGCCTTTTTAGCGTAGGACCGGGATTGACTACGACTTTAGATATATAAAGATCTTCTTCGGCAAAGTCTTTCTCCGGCAGCCTCTTCGCATTATTTAGAGCCGATCCTAAAGCGTTCTTTAATATCAACGCGCCTTTTTTGTGCACGCTTAGAAGAATATATATAGCCTCGTCGACTTTTTTATTTCTTA
>MHFD01000058.1:1962-3628 GCA_001804045.1 Omnitrophica bacterium RBG_13_46_9 | reverse complement strand
GGCCCAAGCTTCTTTGGCGAAATCCTCAAAAATCTTCCCAATACCCTGGTTATCATCGTTTAGCCCTTAATATTTCAGTCTTTAACCCCGTCCTATGTCTTTTCCATCGAAACCTCGGTTGCGGCACCGTGCCTTCTAAATACCCTGGTCGGCGAGAATTCACCGAGTTTGTGGCCGACCATATTTTCGGTTACAAAAACCGGGTTAAACTTTCTACCGTTATACACCATAAATGTAACGCCGACAAAGTCCGGCGGTATAACCGAGCGCCGGGCCCATGTCTTTATGGGCTTTTGATCTCTTACTTTCAGCGCTTTCTGGACTTTTATCAGCAATTTCTCATCTATATATGGCCCTTTTTTCGTGGATCGCGACATATTTAGCTTCTCCTTTTTAGCGCGATAGGCTTATTCTTAACGTTTTCTCTTTAATATGTATTTGTCAGACCGCTTTCGCTTTCTTGTCTTTAAACCCTTTGTTATTTTGCCCCACGGCGTAGTAGGATGTCTGCCACCCGAGGATTTGCCTTCCCCGCCACCCATGGGATGATCAACAGGATTTTTTGCGACACCCCTGGAGTACGGTCTTCTGCCCAGGTGCCTTGACCTGCCGGCCTTGCCCAGAGAAAGGGCTTCGTGTTCTATGTTTCCCACTTGCCCGATACATGCGCAACAATCCAGTTTAATTAGACGGATTTCGCCGCTGGGCATCTTGACATGCGCAAATCCTTTTTCCTTGGCCATTATAACGGATGTATTTCCCGCGCTTCTGGCGATTTTTGCCCCCCTGCCTGCCTCAAGCTCTATATTGAAAATTGGTATGCCCAGAGGTATCTTGTCTAACGGGAGAGAGTTCCCCACCTTAATCTCGGCGTCCCTGCTTGACATGACTTCGTCCCCGACCTTAAGGCCATCCGGACATATGATATAGCGCCTTTCGCTGTCTTTGTATTCCAAAAGCGCTATGCGCGCGGTCCTGTTCGGATCATATTCAACCGCAATAACCTTTGCCGGTATGTCGCGTTTATCCCTTTTAAAATCGATTATGCGCCACCTTCTCTTGTGTCCCCCGCCTCTATGGCGAGAGGTTATCCTTCCGTACACGTTTCTCCCGCCTGTCTTTTTCAGCGCTACAGTAAGATTTTTCTCCGGGTGCTTCTTTGTAATCTCTTCAAAGGTATATGCGTTCGCCCATCTTATCCCGGGTGATGTGGGTTTATATTTTTTTATCGCCATTGCATTCTCTCTCCGCGTATTTTAAAGATTATGATTTCCGGTTATTCTATGTTACCTCTATCTTTTCTCCGGGCTTTAAGGTTACGATCGCCTTCTTCCAATCGGGGGTTTTGCCTTCCACCAGCCTAACCCGTTTATTTTTGCCGCGCACCGCCGTAGTGTTTACCTTTTTGACCTTTACCTTGTATATTTCCTCGACAGCACTCTTTATTTCCAGCTTGTTTGCGTTCTTTTCAACCCAGAAGAGATATTTATTAATGGGCAAAAGGTGCGTTCCTTTTTCAGTCCTTAAAATACTTATGACTATAGAATACGGGTCCCTCATTTACCACTTCCTATTTCGTTGATCCGATTTCCTGCGTTTTGGCCAACCGATTAAGATATTCCGCGGCATCTTTGGTTATGATTATATTATCATTAGATAAAACATC
>MHFD01000058.1:297-1718 GCA_001804045.1 Omnitrophica bacterium RBG_13_46_9 | reverse complement strand
GCCATAAGGGGTTTCTTATAGATCTCACACGTGCCCTTCCCGTTCCTTTCTGTCTCCAGGGTTTCTTGCCGCCGCCTCTTACGTTGGCCCTGGTTTTTGTGCTGGCCGTGCCCCTCCTCTGGTTGGACCGGTACATTAAAATCGACTGATAGAGAAGCGTTTTGTTGGATTTCCCGTTGAACACATCCTTATTTAACTCAACAGTGTCTACTTTCTTACCGTTGAGATCGAACAACGCGATTTTATTTATTTGAGCGCTATTTTTTGTCTTCATTTTTTTGCTCAATCGTTGCCGTTGCAGGTATCTTTTTAGCGTTTCGGACGATCAAAATACCGCTTTTATGTCCCGGCACGCCGCCTTTTACGATCAATAGGTTTTTTTCCTCATCCACAGCCATGACTTCCAAATTCTGGATAGTCCTTTTAACATTGCCCATATGGCCGGGTAAATGATGTCCCTTGAATACCCTCGAAGGAAAAGAACTCGCGCCGATAGAGCCGGGCGCACGATGAAACATAGAGCCATGCCCGCTTTCGCCTCCGCGCCAGTGCCACCTTTTAATGCCACCCTGAAATCCTTTCCCAATAGATACCCCGCTTACATCTACATAGTCGCCTATTTTAAATATTTTTACGTCTACTTTGTCCCCTATATTATAGGAAGAAGGGTTGAGCGTTCTTATCTCTTTGATGACTTTTTTGGGCGGGATATTCAGTTTTTCAAACATCTTCAGCTGGGGTTTTTTTACTTTTGACATCTTTATATCGCCAAATCCCAGAAGAACGCTGAAATATCCGTCCTTCTCATTAGTTTTTGTTCCCAGGACTACGCATGGGCCGGCCTCTATCACGGTAACCGGAACAACATGTCCCTCCCGATTAAAGATATTCGTCATTCCGACTTTTTTTCCGATTATTCCTGCCATATGCACTTTTCTTTTCCTTAAGCTTCCCTGGCGGCCTGTGCAAATTATGATGCTCAGGCGCTTCGTTGCTTATGGGATAAATTCGACTTTGTGACTTACGTCACTTCGTTCCGTAAGTCACAGTCTCATTTACCCATGAACCAGAAAGCCACGCCTGTAAGGGCGCGGATGAATGGCTTTCGGTTCAGGGTTCCGCTCCACCGATAGAGCGGAACCCTGTAAAAAGAGAAGCCACCGCTGTAAGGCGGTGGAGCTTCACTTTATTTCAACATTGACCCCGGCCGGCAAGTCGAGTCTCCGCAGAGAATCGATGGTCTTTGCGGTGGGGTTTATTATTTCGAGAAGTCTCACATGCGTCTTGATCTGAAACTGCTCCCTGGATTTTTTGTCAATATGCGGCGATCTCAACACAGTAAAGATTTCTCTGCTTGTCGGAAGCGGTACAGGACCCGAAACAAGAGCTCCGGATTTTTTAACCGTTTCGACAATTTCCGC
>MHFD01000058.1:0-135 GCA_001804045.1 Omnitrophica bacterium RBG_13_46_9 | reverse complement strand
GCAGTCCTATCTTATCCGTGTCCGTCTTTCCTTTTCCGAGTCGGCTCTGCGTTACTCAATTATATCCGTTATTACGCCTGCCCCGACAGTGTGTCCGCCTTCGCGTATGGCGAACCTAAGGCCTTTTTCCATGGC
>MHFD01000057.1:10684-11183 GCA_001804045.1 Omnitrophica bacterium RBG_13_46_9 | reverse complement strand
TTGGCGCGGACACCGTTATGGACCTTTCCACAAGCAAAGACCTGGAGAAGATCAGGCGGAAAATCCTGGACAGTTCCGGCATACCGCTTGGAACCGTACCAGTGTACGAAACGGCCGTTCTGGGAATGAAGAAATATGGCAGTATCGCTGAAATTCCGGAAAAATTTTTTATAGAGACCATAGAGCGGCAGGCCAAAGACGGGGTGGACTTCTTCACGATACATGCGGGGGTGACACAAAAGACGTTGCGCGCTTTAAAAGCAAGCCGCCGCATTATGGGCATCGTTTCCCGGGGAGGGGCTATTCTATTCGAGTGGATGTTAAAAAATTCCAAAGAGAACCCATTATACAGCTTATTTGATGAAATAGTAGAGATCGCGAAGAGTTTCGATATAACATTAAGCCTGGGGGATGGCATGAGGCCGGGGGCCTTGGCTGACGCAACTGACCAGACACAAATAGCGGAATTATTGGTTCTGGGGCAACTGCAGCAGATCGC
>MHFD01000057.1:10012-10669 GCA_001804045.1 Omnitrophica bacterium RBG_13_46_9 | reverse complement strand
CCAGGTCATCATAGAAGGCCCGGGTCACGTACCGCTAAACCAGATAAAGACGAATGTAGAGTTAGCGAAATCCATATGTAACGGCGCCCCTTTTTATGTTTTAGGACCGCTCGTCACGGACATAGCACCCGGCTATGACCATATAACAGGCGCGATAGGCGGCGCGCTTGCTGCCAGTTTCGGCGCGGATTTTCTGTGCTACGTGACGCCTGCCGAACATTTAAGACTGCCGTCCATTAATGATGTGCGGGAAGGTGTCGTGGCCTCAAAGATCGCCGCGCACGCCGCTGATATCGCAAAGGACATACCCGGCTCCATTGAGAGAGATAATGCAATATCGAGAGCGCGCTTGTCGCGAAATTGGGAGCGACAATTCGCGCTTGCCGTAGACCCGGAGAAATGCAAAACATATAGAAAGAGATCTTCGCCGAAAATAAAAGACGTCTGCACCATGTGCAGCGAATACTGCTCAATTAAGATAAGCCAGGAGTGCCTAAAGAAGAAGGGGCATGAAAAACTCTAAACAAACTCAGAGCACAAGACCCCGGATCCAAAGCAGCGGCTTTGGGTTTGAGGATTTGGGTCTTAGATCTGTTTCGGATTTAGGATCTTATGAAACGCGGCTATAACACAATGGTTAGTGTGTCGGCTTCCCAA
>MHFD01000057.1:0-9975 GCA_001804045.1 Omnitrophica bacterium RBG_13_46_9 | reverse complement strand
TAGTATTGATTTGGCCTACGCAGAAAAAAGTGAGGCTCTTTTCCCTTATGTGGAAAATTGGCCATGCCGCTGGTAAGTAGCGTGAAAAACGAAACAGAATTAGCAGATATTCGGTTGAGAATTTTAGATATTCACTTAGATTTAGAAGCTTGTATGAACAGGACTCTTTCGATTTACGCAGTGGATAATGCGAAAAAAAGAAATGTCGATTTGAATATTTACGATATATTACCAAAATTTGAGCGATTTACATTTTATAAAAAAATAACTTTGATTGATGCATTGAGCCTTGCGCCAAATTCTATAGGCATATTAACGGAAATAAATCGCTTGAGAAATACGTTAATGCACAAAACCTATCCAGAGTATGTTGACGTTTTCAGCATACAAGAAAAAAGAGACGTTAAATATCTTGGACAAGTAATACCAAAAGAAGGGATTATGACTAGATTAGAGGACGACCGCAAAAAAGTAATAGACGAATTCTCTAAAAATTTGTCTGGATAGGGTACGGACTATACGCTAGACGCTAAGATATGCGCTTACTTTTAGGTATATTATTGCTTGTCTCGCTTGCTGGATGCGCGACGGCGCCGCGTAAACGCCCGACTGGCGTCCCTCCTGACGCAACCGCGGCGGCAGGCAGATATCACGAAGTTAAAAAAGGACAGACCCTTTGGAGCATATCCAAAATGTATGATGTTACGCTCGAGGAAATTATAAGGTCTAACCGCCTGCCGGACGCCAGCAAGATTGAGGTAGGCCAGCTTATCTTTATCTCCCGGGCCCCCGGTAACGCACCCTCCAAGACCGGCAGAGCGGTTAACATCAAAGAGAAAAACACCGAGGGCTTTATCTGGCCTGTAAAAGGAGTTGTTGTCTCTTATTTCGGGTCGCTAAGAAACCTGGCCAAAAATAAAGGCATAGATATCGAAACCCGTGAGGGAAGCGATGTTTTGGCCTCCGCAAGCGGCAGGGTGACTTTTTGCAGTAATAACTTGAAAGGATACGGAAAGACAATTATAATAGAGCACGCTGGTGGATTCCAGACTGTTTACGCGCACAATGCCCAAAATCTTGTCGATGTAGACCAAAACGTAAAGCAGGGGGCAGTGATAGCAAAAGTGGGCAAGACTGGCAGGGTCGAAAAACCCACTCTGCATTTTGAAATACGAAAGGAGCATAATCCGCAGAATCCGTTCTATTTTTTGCCCTGAACCGAGCAACGGATGAATCTACCGTTATGCAAACAATGGTAACAGACAAAAAGGGAATCAGATGTTAAACGAACCGGTTGTAGGCAAGTCCTTTTTCGGCAGAGACGAGATCTTAAGCATTTTAGAGAAGCGGGTAAATGCGCTTAAAGCCGGTTACAGGCAGAATGTGGCACTGACAGGACAGATGCTCTCCGGAAAATCGTCCATCCTTCGTCAATTCCTCTGCACGCTGAGAGACGCTTCGCTGGTTCCTGTTTACATAGAAGTTGTGGAGGAGCCGTTTTTGTCGTTTGCGGACAAATTTATAGCGACGCTGCTGTATAACTACCTTATCTCTTGCGGACACAAAGCCCAAAATGACCTACCCAATCTGATAGAAATCTCCGAAAAACTTATTCCCCACACAGTATCCGCAATAAAAAAGGTCAAGGGCGAAATTTCGAGAAAAGGCTATACGGATGCCTACAGAAAGCTGTTCAACCTCACCTCGATTTTGCGGCAGGAGACGGGTAAATCCTGCATAGTCATTCTGGATGAATTCCATAATCTAGAGTCATTCAGAATAAAGAAACCCTACCTTCATTTCGGGAAAGTCATCATGATCCAGAAGGGCACGATGTATGTTGTTTCGAGTTCCCAAAAAAATACGATAAGGAAGATACTGTCGGAGAAGCTGGCGCTTCTATACGGCAATTTCGAGATCTTGGAGGTCTCGGGATTCGACAATAACACGGCCGGGGCTTTTTTGAAAGAAAAACTCCATGGTTTCGCCTTATCGCAAAATCACATGGACTACCTCATAGATTTTACGGACGGGAACCCGTTCTATCTGGACGTTATATCAAGGAAGATAAATGAAATAGTCAATTCGCAGAAACTCACTTCCGTCGACGAATATGTCATCGTTGAGGCTTTTATCTCGCTTATATACAATGCCAGCGGCACAATCAGCCAATATTTCACGAATAACATAATGAATTTGCTGGAAAAAAGGCTGCGGAAGGATTATTTGGGCATACTGATCGCTTTGGCCAGCGGTTTTAACAGATTAAACGATATTGCGAAATGGTTTAACAGGAAAAATAACGGCGGCTTTTCCGAAAAGCTGAAGCAGTTGATCGAACTGGATATGGTCTATAAAAACGGGGTTTTCTACGAGGTGCACGATAAAGTTTTTAAATTCTGGCTCAAGACCGTGCATCATAAAAAGAAGACATCGCTGGTGGACGATGTCGTAAACAGGCAGAACGACTTTAAAAACGAGGTCAGAAATGACATCTTTGACTATCTGCGCGAAAGCCATAAGAACATCATCGAACGCATAGGGGAGCTGTTTCTTTTGTTTAACGGCGAAATCGTGGAAATCGAAAAGAAACGAAGAAAACTTCCCAGGTTTATTAAAATAGAGGTGCACAAATACGAGAACTATGAGGGCCTGACAACATATCAGGAGCCTGGCAAGTATTGGGTATGCGAGATTTGGCGGAATAAAATAGACGAGACAGCCATATCGGACTTCATCGAACACTGTCATCCCATGAGGGACAAAGTTACCAAAAAGATATGCATAGCTCTGGGCGGCATAGAAACAAACGCCCTTCTTTTGGCCAAGGAAAAGAATATCTGGGTATGGAACCTGAACAACCTAAACGATCTGTTGAGGCTTTACAAAAGGCATAACCTTATATACAAATGAAGATAGGGCTTCACAAGATTATGATTACGGCGATTAAGGATAAGATTACGGTGATTGCTTTTCGACAAGGGAATCGCTGTAATCTTTTCGAAATCTCCGCAAGCAACTTTATAAACGTATAAAATGAAAAGAATAGGGGTCATCTCTGATACGCATATCCCGAAATCGGCTCTCGATTTACCGGAAAGCGTCTATGCGGAATTCCGAAACGTGGATTTGATACTTCATGCCGGAGACCTGATCGAAATGGGGGTCTTGGAAAAACTTAAAGGCATGGCGCCGACGTGCGCGGTTTTCGGGAATATGGACATGCCCGAAGTCAGGATGGCCCTGCCGCAAAAAGACATCATAAAGGTGGACGGGATCAGGATAGGCTTGATTCACGGTTACGGGTTGCCGGCCAAACTTGTCGATACCGTGTCGAAAGAATTCGACAGGGTAGATGTTATTGTATTCGGCCATTCACATTTGCCGCTGTGTAAAAAAATCGGCAGAAGGCTTTTCTTTAATCCCGGGAGCCCGACGGATAAAATCTTCGCTCCGTTTAACAGCTTCGGCATCCTGGAGGTAGGGGAGGAGATAACGGGCAATATTATCCGGCTCGAGAGTTAGACTGTCAGTCAATAAGCGAGGTGGCAAAGTGGATAAGATCTGGGCGCCTTGGCGAAAAGAGTATATTTTATTAAAAAAAAGTAAGGGGTGCATATTCTGCCTAAAGAGGCAAAGCGGACTTTATGACCGGAAAAAATACATACTTAAAAGAGACAGATACGCTTTTTCCATGCTGAACCGTTACCCCTATAATAACGCCCATGAGATGGTCTCTCCTTACAGGCATGTCGGAAGCCTGGAGTTGTTAAACAAAAAGGAGCTTTTGGGCCTTTTGAATCTGGTAAACTACACGAAAATGCGAATCGACAAACTACTAAGACCCCATGGGTACAACATCGGCATGAATCTGGGCAAAATTGCCGGCGCCGGTTTTTCAGGGCACGTCCATATACATATCGTCCCGCGATGGGCAGGCGACACCAACTTCATGCCGGTCATCTCCGACACAAAAATAGTTTCGTGTTCGCTGGAAGAGATGTATAATTTATTGAAAGGATGAGAAAGCCGTCGGCTACCCGCAATCTGCTATTGTCAGCCGAAGACCGAGAGCTGAGTATCGAAAGTCAAAAGATATGTTAACGCGAAAAGAAATCGAAGAGCAGGAATTACTGATACTTGCGGTCTATGCGACAAAATCCCGAAAAACGGAAGGCAGGTTGCACGCGGAAAAAGAGCATACTTACAGGTCTGTCTACCAGAGGGACAGAGACAGGATCATCTATTCGACCGCGTTTCGGAGACTGGAGTACAAGACCCAGGTCTTTGTAAACCACGAAGGCGACCATTATAGGACGCGCCTGACTCATACCCTCGAGGTCACGCAGATAGCCAAGACCATAGCCAGAGCGCTAAGGTTAAACTCCGAGCTGGTAGAGGCCATAGCTTTGGCGCATGATCTCGGTCACACGCCTTTCGGACATTCGGGAGAAGACGCGCTAAGCGAGCTGATGTCCGACCACGGGGGCTTCGACCATAATTCGCAAGGCCTACGAGTAGTGGACCTGTTGGAAGATATATATCCGGATTTCCCGGGGCTTAACCTGACACATGAGGTAAGGGAGGGGATTATAAAACATTCGACCCCATTCGATAAGCCGCGTCTCTACATTCCGTTCGAAAGCAAGGGCTCCCCGTCGTTGGAAATACAGGTTGTGGACATAGCTGATGAAATCGCTTATGACAATCATGATTTGGATGACGGCCTGACAGGCGGCCTCCTGAACGAAGAGGGCTTCGAGGAGATACAGTTATGGAAAAAAATGCGCCACCTAGTCAGGCAAAGCTACCCAAATGTTCCCCGAAAAATAGAGAGGTCTCAAATCGTAAGGAACCTCATCAACGCCCAGGTGACGGACCTCATAAAAAATACCGAGAACAAACTTAGAAAATTCAAAATCAAATCCCCTCGGGATGTCAGGGATTTCCCAGAGAGAATAGTGACTTTCAGCAGTGAAATGGGTAATTTAAGAAGGCCCTTGAGGGATTTTCTTGTAAAAAATCTTTACCATCACTACAGGGTCGTGCGCATGTCGAAAAAAGCCTACAGGTTCATCAAGTACCTGTTTGACGCTTATATAGAAAACGACGAGCAGCTGCCTTCATCACAGGCGGCAAGACTGAGGACTGAGGACAAATTCCGGGTTGTCTGCGATTACATCGCCGGAATGACAGACCGGTATGCCCTTGATGAGTATAAAAAATTTTTTAACCCGTATGAAAAGGTGTAACGTATGACAGAAGCAGAAGTTGTGCAAAACGAACACTACAAAAGGCTCTTGCAATATCTGGAAGAGAACCTCGATTTAAAAAGAATAGGGCAGACGCTTTCGGGTTCCCTGGGATCCTTTGGGCTATGGCTTATTGATAAAGAAAAGCTGGCCCGCATGAAGAAAATCGAGAATATATTATGCAGAGCGGCAAAGAAGGATGACACGGCTAAAAAAGCATGCGTCGAGTCGATTAACTCCGTGATAGAAAAGACGGATAATTCTAAAAAGCTTGAATTATTCAGATGCCTGCTGGCAAATCATGGGTTCTGTCAGCCTTTAATAGATCAGGGCACGGTATTCGGGTATATTATCGCTTGCCAGCTCCGCAAGGAGCCTCCTTTAAGCATAATAACATTGCTTGCCTATTTCTTTGAAACAATCCTAAAAGGGATAAAAAAAGAGATGGAATTGGAAAATCTCTATAAGACGATGCGCCCCAGGGCCATAGCGCTTTCGACCGTCCACACCGTGCACAGGCTGATCACGTCATCACTGAATCCGGATGAGCTTCTTTCGCGGATCGCCCGGCTATCCATGCAGATCATAAGGGCCAACAGGTGTTCGATCAAACTGGTTGATAGCAAAAAAAAGACTCTCCTGCCAAAGGCAACGGTCGACCTGCGGACAAAGAAGACTAGGCTTAAAAAAGTAAGAATAGGCAGATGGGCCCCCGGTAAAGCCGTAAAATTCGGTAAGACGATAAGGGGTGAGGGATACTTGGCGATCCCGCTCATCGATGAAGATGTTATAGGGGTGATCACGCTTTACGATAAGATAGACAAGCAACCCTTCAATATTTATGACGAGGAGATAATGAAGACCATGGCCGAACAGGCCGCTATCGCTATAAAAAACGCCCAGCTCTATAAAGAGCAGGAAAAGCTTACCATGGGCAGCATAAATGCCCTGGCGCAGATAATCGAAAGCAGGGGGCCAGGAATATACACCCCCAAATCAAGCTTTCTAAGAATCGTCCAATTGATAGGTCAGGAATTCAAGATGAAAAATCATGAGCTTCAGAATCTGCAATACGCCACCTTGCTGCATGACGCCGGTGAACTCATGATCCCAGAGCACGTCTTGAAGAAAAAGGGTAAGCTGACCGATAAGGAATACAGGCTTATAAGAGAGCACCCTTTAAAAGGTGCAAAAATAATCAAATCATTAAAGTCGCTTAAATCGATCGCCCCTATCATAATGTACCACCATGAAAGTTTTAACGGCGAAGGATACCCAAAAGGCTTAAAGGGCAGTGAGATACCCCTCGGGGCGCGTATAGTGGCTGTCGTGGGCACCTTCGAAGCCCTGATCGCCAAACGGCCTTACCGGGTAGCTCTTTCTATAGATCGCGCCATCGAAGAGATCAAAAAAAATTCGGGAAGACAATTTGACCCAAAGATAGTCGAGGCGTTTCTTAAGACTGTGAAAAGAAAAGATATATTCAACCTGCTAAAGAAGGAATTGTATGGAACTGGATGATATGCTGAAGGATAAGATTACCCTGGATATCGTTAAGTTTTTCCATGAGAACCAATCTAGTATCGATACGCCCCGGGGCATAGCCACATGGATTAAGGCGGAGAAACAAAAGGTCAAAAAGTCCCTGGATATGCTGGTCAAGCAAGGTATACTTATCGACCATAAAGCTCCCTCTATAACCGGATACAGCTACACCAGAGACGAAGCGATTATAAAGAAGATAGACACAAAATTAAAAGAAGAATAATCCGATTCATATTTATAGCGACCTCGATTCTCCTGATAGGCATATTTTTTGCCAGGGCAGGCGATGTTTTTCTCTCATTTTTGGGAGAGAAATTGCACATCTATATTGCGTATAGAAACCATTCCGGTTTCGTATCTTGCTTTGCGTTAAGATTTATCAGGCTCGATAACCCCACTTTCAGACTGAAAGACTTCGATTTGGCCATCAAATGTCAAACGGCCTATATTGAGCCTCGCTTTGACAGGCTTATAAGCGAAAAAGCGATTATTTTAAAATGCTGTCTCAACGACGTGACCTTCGCCGGTATCGAAGAAAAGGTCGGGAACAGAAGCGGCTTGCCCATTTTTTTTCCGGAAAGCACAGGTGCGCTATTGGACAAGCTGACCAAGATCCGTTATGAGGTCATTAACACGACGCTTGCCGTATACGGCGACAGGGTCAGGTTTCTTTCTTACCAGGCGATTAGCAAAGAGGTAAAACTGGACGCTTCCGGCACCATACTGGAGGCGGGGGACTTTGATATCAGCATCGATGTATTCTTTTCACCTGAAATCGTGGGCCAGGCCCCCGATGCCTTAAAGGCATTGCTTACTGAAAGACACGATGGGTGGTTCAGTTACCACATCGACGGTGAAAGCAAGCATGATACGCCGTCTTTGGAGATAAATAGCGATAAATTCAACTTGAGTATTAAGCGGATAAAAGTGAACAAATGACGCCTCGACGGATTTTTGTTAAATTCCGCCTGCCGGATCCCGGCGGCATAATCCTATGAAACCAGATTTTCTGGCAAACCTTAACAAGGAACAAAAAGAAGCGGCGGAGACGCTGGACGGCCCATTGCTTATTGTGGCCGGACCCGGGACGGGCAAGACCCAGCTTTTATCTACAAGAGCCGCCAATATCATGCGCCGCAGAGGCGTCCCTGGCGAGAATATACTCATACTGACATATACCAATGCGGCCGCAAAATCCGTTAAGGAAAGGCTGGCGAAAGTAGTGGGTTTTGAGGGGTATAAAATTTTTGCCGACACATTTCACGGTTTCGCAAATTCAGTAGTGCTGGACTGCGAAGAGGCGTCGGAATACATACGCGAACGGATCCAGATGAGCGATCTCGAAAAAGTAAGGAGCTTCGAGTATATTGTGGATAACTTCGCGGACACTATCAAGGAACTGAGGCCTTTCGGACGCCCTTATTTGTATATAGGCGAGATCGCCAAAAGAATCAGCGAACTTAAGAACGAAGGCATCACGCCGGCTGAATTTGAAAGAGCGGCGGACCGGATAAGCGGGCCCGATAAGATTTATGTGGATAAAAAACATATCCCGCGACTCAAGGAGCTATCATTTGTATATAAAACATACGAGGAGCTTAAAAAAGGTACGGACAAGAACATTCTCGACGAGCGCGGCCGTTATGATTATGACGACATGATAATACTCGCCATAGAAATCCTCGCAAAGCAGCCTGAGCTTAAAATGGCGTACAGGGAAAGATATAAATATATAATGGTAGATGAATTCCAGGATACAAACGGGGCGCAGCTGAAGCTCCTTTTTGCCCTTTGCGACGAAAGTGGCTCCAATCTCTGCTGCGTAGGCGACGATGACCAGTCCATATACAGATTTCAAGGCGCCAGCATCGCGAATTTCAGGATATTAAAAGAGAGGTTTCCCCACATAAAGATCATCAGGTTAAGGGATAACTACAGATCGACCAAAGAGATAATAAGCCTTGCCTCGGGCATAATAAAACAGATACCCGAGAAGGAGAGGCTGGGGGAACCGAAAGAATTGATCCCTCAAAAGGATTACAGGAATAAAAATATCGATTTCCGCAGGTTCTCCACCGAAGACGAGGAAATTATTTATATCGTCAAAAAAATAGACGAGATAAAAAAGATGATCGAGAATTCGAAAGAACTTCCCGCGGAAGAAAGGGAGAAACCATACAATCAGATAGCCATTCTGGTGAGAAAAAGGGTGTTTATCCTTAAACTCATAGACAGTTTCCTCAGGGTGGGCATCCCGTATGCCACGGACGGAAAAGAAGATATAAGCTCCCAGAAAAGGGTCCGGCAGATGATGGACATCCTGAAGCTGGCGAGGGTAGACATAAAAGGGCCGGAGGAAAAAGATCTGGTGCTTTACAGAGTTCTCTCGTGCGATTTTTTTCAAATACCCCAAAAAGACATCCTGAAATTCATAAATTTCGTGAATAACAAAAAAATGGCGTGCCCGACGAGTCTTTTTGCGGAATTTGTAACGGCGTTCCGGGTGGACGACCTTAAGAGAAGACCGACGCCTGCCAAGACCAGTCGGCTGCCGGTATTGAAAAAACTTCAATTGGACCAGGCCCATAATATGCACCTGGCTTCGTGGGCCGTCGAGCGTCTCATGCAGGATGCCGACGCCCGCCCGGTGCACGATCTCGTGATGGGTTTTGTGGAAGATTCGAACCTCTATAAATTCCTGATGCGGGAATATGACAAAAACCAGATTTTGGCCACAAGGGGATTGAGGTCTTTGACAGCGTTTGTCAACATGGTAAAGAACCTATCTTTATCCAGGCCCGATCTTAAGTTAACGGACTTTCTGGACGAATTGGAGACAATGAAAACGCACAATATGCCCATAGCCGGTCAGCTGGTTACGGCCACGCAGGACGGAGTTAAAATAATAACCGCCCACGCGTCCAAGGGGCTTGAGTTCCACACCTGTTTCATCCCTTTCTGCATCCAGGACAAGAGCTGGCCCCTGAAGCCCATTCCCGATAAAATACCTCTGCCGCCCGATATTCTAAAATCGAGAGAAAGGGTAAAGGAAAAATCCGATCTGGCGAGGCTCTCCTTCTTTGATGAGGCAAGGTTATTTTATGTAGCTTCCAGCAGGGCGAAGTCAAATTTGATTTTTACCTCCAGCCCTACGGAAGATGCGGTAGAAAGCTCATTT
>MHFD01000056.1:294-7008 GCA_001804045.1 Omnitrophica bacterium RBG_13_46_9 | reverse complement strand
CGCTCAGCATCCTTCGCGTATCGAGTTCGAAGCATCCTGAGCTTGTCGAAGGGCGCCCAAATCATTTCATAGGGGAAACCCAAGGTTTCCCTTATGACGCTCGTCTGCCTATGGCGGACTCGCTGTTACCCCTTCCTTGGCGGAAGGGAAAGAAAAATATCGTTCTCTGTAATATAAGACAAAACCTAACGGTTTTTTCTTATTTATCTTTTTCCCATTAGCGGATGTACTGATTTGGCCTGCGCAGAAAAAAGTGCGTCGGTCTACGGCGCAAAAAGTGCGGAATTCCCTTTTTGCGCCTCCGACCAATTCCAGCGTATAGCGTCTAGCGGTTAGTGATTAAAAGCCTGGACATTGGTTTTGAAAATTCAGTTTCTAGACGCTAGACGCTAAACTTATTTCAGTGGAGAGAGACATGAAATACATAGTACTAGTCGGAGACGGTATGAGCGGTAGGCCGCTCGATGAGTTGAACGGTCGCACCACATTGGAAGTTGCCGAAAGGCAATATATGGATGAGATAACCAAAAGAGGGAGGCTAGGTGTCGCTACGACTATACCTAAAGGCATGACCGCAGCCAGCGATGTGGCAAACCTGTCTATATTGGGGTATGACCCTAAAAAATACTACTCCGGAAGAGGCCCGCTGGAAGCGGTAAACATCGGAGTGGACTTGGGCAAAAATGATGTCGCCTTCAGATGTAATTTGATAACCCAGGCAGATGACAAGATGATTGACTACAGCGCAGGTCATATAAACACTAAAGAGGCGAAGGTCCTGATAGAACATGTTGACAGCGTTCTCGGCAACGACAGAATAAAGTTCTACCCGGGAGTAAGCTATAGACATCTCATGGTTTTAAAGACCGTTTCGCCGGAAGAGGCTCTTAAGTTTTCTAAAATAAAATGCATGCCTCCCCATGATATCATAGGTAAGAGCATATCAAAGAATCTGCCCCAAGGGGAGGGCGAGGAAGCCTTGATAGCACTTATGGATAAGTCAAAAGGGATTCTCGGGAGTAACGATATTAACAAAGTCAGGATCGACCTTGGAGAAAACCCGGCGAACATGATCTGGCTATGGGGCCAGGGGGTAATGCCGACAATCCCTTCTTTTAAAGACCTTTACGGTATTTCAGGTTCTATTATTTCGGCGGTTGACTTGATTAAAGGCATAGGCAAGATAATAGGGCTGGATGTAATAGATGTTCCGGGCGCTACAGGATATTACGATACAAATTTTAAGGGAAAAGGAGAATACGCCCTTAAGTCCTTAGAAAACAAAGATTTTGTATTTGTTCACGTGGAGGCTGCGGATGAGGCGGGACATAATGCCGATATCAGAGCGAAGATAACAGCTATAGAGAATTTTGATAAATTTGTAGTCGGGACAATCTGGGAAGAGTTTAAGGGTAGGGGCGGTTTTAGGATAATGCTTTTGCCTGACCATGCCACTCCGATATCCTGCAGGACTCATACCGCAGACCCTATACCTTTTGTGATCTGCGGGGAAGGCGTTGAGCCCGACAGCGCCTGTATTTTTACGGAGACAGCGGCTAAGGCAAGCAAATTTGTCATTGGACAAGGCCATCTTTTGATGGAGTATCTTATCAGGGGTAGAATATAGGCTATGAGCTCTGTAATAATAATCGCAATAAGCGGCGTATTATTTCTATTTGGGTACGTAATCTATAGCAAAAAAATAGCCAATATCCTCAGGATAGACCCCAAAAGGAAGACCCCCGCTTACAGAAAATATGACGGCGTGGATTACGTACCGGCGAAACACTGGTCTATTCTGTTCGGGCATCATTTTGCCTCTATAGCGGGAGCCGCACCTATCATAGGCCCGATACTGGCTGTTTCCGTTTGGGGCTGGGCGCCGACCTTATTGTGGATTGTGCTGGGCACTGTTTTTATAGGCGGAATTCATGACTACTGCTCGCTTATCATATCTGTTAGGCATAAAGGCACTTCAATAGCCGATATCGCAAAAGATACGATTTCAAAAAATGCGAAAATAGTGTTCCTTATATTTTTATGGCTTACTCTTATACTGATAATCTCAGTTTTTGTGCATTTATGCGCGAAGACATTTATTGTAAAGCCGGAAATAGTGATACCCTCTCTGGCCCTGATCCCCATAGCTCTTCTGGTCGGATTTCTTTTGTACAATCTGAAATTACACCAGCCGACAGTCACTGTTTTGGGACTATTACTCCTTGGCGGGTCTATGATTTTAGGCAGGTATTACCCCATTGTCCTGGGTGAGGAGGCTTTGAATATATGGAGTATAGTTCTTCTTGCTTACGCGTTTCTGGCAAGCATTACACCGGTAAATATTCTCCTGCAACCCAGAGATTACCTGTCAAGCTATCTTTTGCTTTTTGGCATAATATTCGGTTACGTAGGTATCTTTTTAACACGTCCAACTTTGGATTTTCCGGCGTTTCTGGGTTGGAGAGGTACCTGCAATCTTCAGCTCTGGCCTATCCTTTTTGTTACGGTAGCCTGCGGCGCCGTAAGCGGATTCCATTCGGTAGTGGCAAGCGGAACAACTTCCAAACAGATTACAAACGAAAAAGACGCAAGAAAAATAGGGTATGGGGCAATGTTGGCAGAGGGCATTTTGGCTGTTATGGCCTTAATGGTTGTTGCCGCAGCATTCAATGATAAGAACCTTCTGCAGGAGGTAGTCCAGAGAGGCGCCGGCCCGGTAGGCGC
Organism: Omnitrophica bacterium RBG_13_46_9; assembly: GCA_001804045.1. Classification (GTDB taxonomy): domain Bacteria; phylum Omnitrophota; class Gorgyraeia; order JABMRN01; family RBG-13-46-9; genus RBG-13-46-9. The sequence continues at coordinate 4,284 of MHFD01000056.1, read as the reverse complement.
TTTCGGAATCGGATATAATGAAGTCACAAAAAGCTTCCTTGGGACATTTGGCGGTATATTCGCGATCATGATACTCAATGGATTTATACTGACTACATTGGATACCGCGGCGAGAATCGGCAGATATCTGACTCAAGAGCTGTTCAGGATAAAAAACAGATTCGGCGCAACGATAATCGTCATAGCGCTGGCCGGATGGTTGGGATTGAGCGGAGAGTGGAACGAGATCTGGCCTATTTTCGGTTCCGCCAATCAGCTTATCGCCGCTTTGACATTGATTGTCATAACAAGCTGGTTTCTGTCTAAGAGAAAACCCGTTCTTTATACGCTGATTCCGATGATTTTCATGCTGGCCACGGCTACAGGCGCGCTCATTTTAAAGATTTTGGAATACATCAAAACGCAGGATAAAGTGTTGCTTGTCATTACTTCTGTGCTTTTATGTTTGGCTGGGTTCATTCTATTTGAGGCATTGTTAGCTATAAGGAGGATATTCAGGACAAGGAAGAATATATTCGGTAAGAAGCTTTGATGAGCCGACAGCCGCTGATAGAGCGTGGGTTCGGGTATTAGTCTACTTTTGGAATAAGCATGGAGTGTAAACAATGTTAAAGAAGTTAATCGTTCAAAAATATGGCGGGACAAGCGTAGGCAATATCGAAAAGATCATTAATGTCGCCAAAAGGATCATTTCCTATAAAAATAAAGGCCACGATGTCGTTGTTGTCGTAAGCGCTCTCGGAGATACCACTGACGATCTGATCAGCCTTGCCTCGAAAATAACAAGGACGCCTTCCGAAAGAGAGCTCGACATGCTTATTTCTACGGGCGAGCAGGTCTCCGTGGCGTTATTGGCGATGGCTGTGCATAAATTAGGCAGCGAGGCCATTTCTTTTACAGGCGCACAGGTCGGTATAATAACAGATAGCTCACACACTAAAGCGAGGATTATAGATGTCAACGCTAGAAGGATCCGCCAGGAGCTAGGAAAAGGAAAGATTGTTATCGTTGCCGGATTCCAGGGAGTAAACATTGATCAGGAGATCACCACTTTGGGGCGCGGCGGATCGGATATGACCGCTGTTGCGCTGGCCAAAGTACTGGAAGCCGAGGTTTGCGAAATATATACAGATGTGGATGGCGTATATACTGCGGACCCCAGAATAGTCAAAGACGCGAAAAAACTCGATAGAATAAGCTATGAAGAGATGCTGGAACTCGCCTCTTTGGGCGCTCAGGTGCTTCAGGCAAGAAGCGTCGAAGTGGCCAGCAAGTTTAGCGTTCCTTTGCACGTGAGAAGCAGTTTCTCCAAGAGAAGGGGTACATTTATAACTAAGGAGGTTAGCGCGATGGAAGAGGTGCTTGTTAGCGGCGTTACTTTGAATAAAGATGAAGCCAAGGTGACCGTGTGCGATGTCCCCGATAGACCCGGTGCCGCTGCGCGTATTTTCGGCACTATCGCTAAAGGAGATATCAATATAGATATGATCATTCAAAATATTTCACGTACTGGTTACACCGATGTTTCTTTTACAGTAATGGCGAATGATCTAACTAAGACTTTAAGATTAATGAAGGACGTTGTCAAGAATATAGGGGCAAAAGGGGTGATCTTTGATAAGGATATCGCAAAGGTATCCGTGGTAGGAATAGGCATGCGCAGCCATTCAGGCATCGCTGCCAAGATGTTCAAGTCTTTGGCTTCAAAAAATATAAATATCGAAATGATCTCCACAAGCGAGATAAAGATATCCTGTATTGTGAGAAAGGGAAAAGGCGAAAAAGCGATGAAGGTTTTGCATCAGACGTTTGGTTTGGGGCGGAAGTAGAAGTAGAGGAAAACCGAATGACAATTGCAGATAGCCGCAAATACCGGGAATCTGCGGGGAAGCTGCGTTAAGTCAAGAAGGACAAGCAAAAATGAATGTTGAATTATACGATACTACATTAAGAGACGGAGCCCAGACTCAGGGGATTTCGTTTTCTGTGTCAGATAAAATTAAAATCGCCGAGAAGCTTGACACATTGGGGATCCACTATATAGAGGGCGGCTGGCCGGGTGCGAATCCCAAGGATGTAACTTTTTTCAAAAAGGCCAAAAGAATGAAATTCATTAATTCGAAACTAGTGGCTTTTGGAAGCACGAGAAGGGCCAATGCGGATGTCTCTAAAGACGCTACTATAAACGGGCTTTTGCGTTCAGGCGTGGAGAACATTACTATTTTTGGAAAGAGCTGGGATCTCCATGTGGAAACAGTTCTGAGAACGGCATTGGATGAAAATTTGAAAATGATAGAAGAGTCCGTAAAATACCTGAAGTCCAAAGGCAAATTTACGATATTTGACGCAGAGCACTTTTTTGACGGATATGCGGATAACCCGGAATACGCTTTAAAGACTCTCATGGCGGCTGAAAGCGGGGGCGCGGACAGGATAGTTTTGTGCGACACAAATGGCGGGACGCTGACTGCCGGTATTTTTGAGATCGTAGAAGCCGTAAGGAAAAAAGTCAGGGCCCCCTTAGGGATCCATGCCCATAACGATTCTGACACAGCAGTGGCGAATACCATAGCTGCGGTGCAGGCGGGTTGTATCCACGTTCAAGGGACTATTAACGGCTATGGGGAGAGGTGTGGGAACGCAAACCTGATATCTATTATAGGGAATCTTAAATTAAAACTCGGCGTTGACTGCATTCAAGACATGCGCCTTAAGGAACTCACGGAAGCGGCACACTTCATAGCCGATATGAGCAATATGAAATTGGCGGATAACCAGCCTTTTGTCGGAAACAGCGCATTTGCCCATAAAGCGGGGGTACACGTAAACGCTATAATAAAGAACCCCCGCACCTACGAACACGTTGAGCCGTCGCTTGTAGGCAATAGAAGGAAACTTCTTATTTCGGAGCTTTCCGGAAAATCCAGCATTTTGAAGAAGGCCGGGGAAATCGATTTAGGCCTTGATAAAGACGCTCCCAAGACGAAGAAGATTTTGAAGGCGCTCCAGGACCTGGAGCACAAAGGATATCATTTTGAATCAGCCGAAGCCTCTTTAGAGCTTTTCATGAGGAGGGCCGCCAAGGGAATCAAGAAATTTTTCGACCTCAAGGATTTCAGGGTCATCGTGGAGAAACATTCAAGAGGTAAAATCCTTTCCGAGGCGACTATAAAATTGAAAGTCAATGACAAGCTGGAGCACACAGCCTCCCTAGGGGACGGACCTGTGAACGCGTTAGATAACGCGATCAGAAAAGCGCTCATGGATTTTTATCCGTCTTTGAGTGAAATGCACCTCACCGATTTTAAAGTAAGGGTTCTGGACGAGAAAGCCGGTACGGCTGCCAAGGTCAGGGTCCTTATACAATCCCAGGATAAGACAGACTCCTGGTGGACCATAGGCGTTTCCGAGAACATTATCGAAGCAAGCTGGTATGCGCTGGTCGATTCGGTAGAGTATAAATTATTGAAAGACAGCAAAAAATCCTAAACGCTAAATTCTACCGCCCAAGCGATAGCATTCGGTGGAAGGATTTTGTGTTTAGGATTTAGAATTTTATGGACATCCCTAGCAAATACGACCCAAAAGATACCGAAGAGAAATGGTATAGGTTCTGGGAAGATAATAATCTTTTTCACGCCGAAGTAAACCCTAAAAAGAAACCCTATTCTATCGTAATCCCGCCGCCTAATGTAACGGGTATCCTGCATATGGGCCATGCTTTAAACAATACCATCCAGGATATTTATATCAGATTTAAGCGGATGCAAGGTTATGAGACCTTATGGATGCCGGGGACAGACCACGCCGGCATCGCTACGCAAAACGTCGTTGAAAAGAGACTCCTGGAAAGAGGCATAAGGCGACAGGACCTGGGAAGAGAGAAATTCATCGAGGAAGTCTGGAAATGGAAAGAGGAATATGGCTCCACAATAATCAGCCAGCTTAAGAGACTGGGGTGCTCTTGTGATTGGGCCAGAACGCGTTTCA
>MHFD01000056.1:0-178 GCA_001804045.1 Omnitrophica bacterium RBG_13_46_9 | reverse complement strand
TTAAGCGACGAAGAAGCGCAACACCGCGATATCAATGGGATGCTTTATTACATTAAGTATCCTATAGTAAGTAACCATAAACCAGAAACCAGTAACCAGAAACCAGCCGCCAGAATCCATGCCGAAAAGTACGTCATTGTGGCGACGACACGGCCCGAGACAATGTTGGGCGATGTAG
>MHFD01000055.1:12927-13925 GCA_001804045.1 Omnitrophica bacterium RBG_13_46_9 | reverse complement strand
TTCCTAGTTTTTGAACTTTTAGCTTCATATTTTTTAATTGTCCTTTAAAACCCTAAGAAACAGATCCGAAACATCGGTTATACTTTTTCGGGACTATCTTATAACTCTCCCGCGATAACCTTTTCCGCTATATTGCTAGGCACTTCTTGATAAAAAGAAGGCTCCATTGCATAGGTTGCTCGCCCCTGTGTCAGGCTCCTCATTATTGTCGCATAACCGAACATTTCGGCGAGGGGGACAAATGCCCTTACGGCTTTCGAAGCCGCTTTCTGGTCTACGGACTCTATCTTGGCCCTTCTTGAGCTTAAATCCCCCAGTATATCGCCCAAGTATTCTTCCGGCGTTGTTACCTCCAGGTCCATGATAGGTTCCATCAATACGCACGAGGCGATCTTTAGTCCGTCGCGCAAGGCGATAGATCCGGCTATTTTAAATGCGACATCCGACGAATCCACTTCATGGAAGGATCCGTCAAAAAGCGTAACCTTGATATCGATTACAGGAAAACCCGCCAATACACCACTGGTCACGGCATCATCAATGCCTTTTTCGACCGATGATATGTATTGCTTCGGGATCTGGCCTCCTTTTATCTTGTTTACAAAAATAATGCCCTCCCCTTTTCGGGACGGCTCTATTTCAATCTCAACGTGGCCATACTGGCCCCTTCCTCCTGTCTGCTGAATGAACTTGCCGGTTGATTTGACTTTTTTGGTTATGGTTTCTTTGTATGCGACCTGCGGCTTTCCCACATTAGCCTTAACATTAAATTCGCGCTGTATCCTTGTGATCATCACTTCCAGGTGAAGCTCTCCCATGCCTTTTATAAGTGTCTGCGCCGTATCCTGATCGTAACTTATCCTAAAAGACGGATCTTCCTCTTCCATTTTTTTTAGGGCAGTGGCAAGCCGCCCCTGGTCGGCTTTTGTTGACGGTTCTATCGCCATGGAAATAACCGGGTCCGGAAAATGTATTCGCCCCAGCAGGATAGGTCTGGT
>MHFD01000055.1:12455-12914 GCA_001804045.1 Omnitrophica bacterium RBG_13_46_9 | reverse complement strand
GTATCGCCTGTGGTCGTCTTTTTCAAACCCACCACAGCGACAATGTCGCCGGCCGCCGCTTTCTCGATAATCTCCTGTTTGTTGGCATGCATCCGCAGAATTTTTCCTATCCGTTCTTCGGTATCCTTCGTCGAGTTATAGACATATTCCCCCTGTTTCAGCTGGCCTGAATACAGGCGAATAAAAATAAGCTTGCCTACAAACGGGTCCGCCATTATCTTAAATACAAGCGAACACAGGTGTTCGGTTTTTTCGGCCTTGCGGACTTCTTCCTGATGGGTCCGCGGATGCACTCCTTTGACGGGCGGGATATCCACAGGCGACGGCAGATAATCCGCTATTCCGTCTAAAAGAAGCTCCACACCCTTGTTGCAAAAAGCTGTACCGCAGAACGCAGGGACAAACCGATTTCTTATCGTTGCCCGCCTTATAGACTGCTTCAGCTCGTGAGGATATATG
>MHFD01000055.1:12283-12390 GCA_001804045.1 Omnitrophica bacterium RBG_13_46_9 | reverse complement strand
GTTTACCGCCTTAAAAAAATCGCTCCCAACTCTGTCCATCTTGTTTATAAAAGCAATCTTTGGAACGTTGTGTCTGTCTGCCTGGCGCCACACTGTCTCGGATTGGG
>MHFD01000055.1:4907-12275 GCA_001804045.1 Omnitrophica bacterium RBG_13_46_9 | reverse complement strand
CGTGGTCGTGGTGCCTTCATCCACATTACCGATTTTGTATATCTTTCCGGTGTGATAGAGAATACGCTCCGTAAGGGTCGTCTTACCCGCGTCTATATGAGCTATAATACCTATATTTCTTGTATTAAAAAGTTCAGATGTTGTCATATTAACCGTTTCTTCCCGCTCCTCTATCATCGCATGTCCCATATCTTCCCGCTATTTATCTCTTTAGCTTTAATCGACCTTTCGCCCGCGGATCCTCTACGGCCTTACCGGAAGCTTACCACCTATAATGGCTGAATGCCTTGTTTGCCTCGGCCATCTTGTGGGTATCCTCTCTTTTCTTTATGGCGCCGCCTGTCTTGTTATAGGCGTCCATAAGCTCATCCGCCAATTTCTCCTGCATGGGCTTGCCTTTTTTCGCCCGGGCGAAGTCGCGAATCCACATCATGGCCATAAAATTCCCTCGGTCCCGCTCTACTTCCATGGGGACCTGATAGGTCGCGCCTCCGATCCGCCTTGGCCTGACTTCTAACAGGGGCCTTGTATTATCCATGGCTTTTTGGAAAATTTCGACTGTGTCTTTACTACCGGTCTTTTTAGCCAATAAATCTAATGCGCCGTAAACAATGGTTTCCGCCACGGATTTTTTGCCTTTACTCATGACCATATTGATAAATCTTGCCAACAAGAGACTGTTATATTTTGGGTCCGGCAAGATCTTTCTTTTCAGTGCTCTTCTTCTTCTCATTTTTTATCCTTATTTTACGCTCCAGTTATTTTTTCGGCATCTTGGCGCCGTATTTAGAGCGCGATTTTTTTCTATCTGCCACGCCGGCTGTATCAAGAGTACCTCTTACTATATGATACCTAACGCCGGGTAAATCCTTGACCCTGCCACCTTTTATAGTGACAATGGAATGCTCCTGAAGATTATGGCCGACTCCCGGGATGTACGCGGTGACTTCGATTCCGTTGGTCAGCCGTACCCTTGCAACTTTTCTCAAAGCTGAATTAGGCTTTTTGGGGGTCTGGGTCTTAACCTGCAAGCATACGCCTCTCTTCTGCGGACAGTTTTCCAGTGCAGGCGACTTTGATTTATTCCTGAATTTTCTTCTGCCTAGCCGTACTAGCTGATTTATTGTCGGCATTTGTGTCTATCCTTATTCTTCCTCTTTGGCTTTTTGTTTTTGGGTCTTCGGCGTTTTTTCCTCTTTTTTGTCTTCTTTTTTCTCGTCAAATATATTCTTCACTACCTCGATCGCTCTATGGCTCTTAAAGCCCGTACCCGCGGGGATAAGGTGCCCCATTATGATATTTTCCTTAAGCCCGGTCAGATAATCAATTTTTCCGCTCGCGGCGGCTTCGGTTAGTATTCTCGTGGTCTCCTGGAAGCTCGCTGCGGAAATAAAGCTCTCCGTTGTCAGTGAAGCTTTGGTTATACCCAAAAGAACGGGTGTTGCGCTGGCAGGTTTACCTTTTCTTTTCAGCACCTTTTCATTCTCTTCCTTAAATTTAGGCCTATCCACCTGCTCGCCGATTATGAAAGGCGTATCTCCCGAATCCTGTATTTTTACCTTCTTCAGCATTTGCCTAATCATGACTTCTATGTGCTTATCATTGATTCTGACTCCTTGGAGCCTGTATACTTCCTGAACCTCGTTTAGCAGATATTCCTGAAGTTTCTTTTCCCCGGAAACCCTTAATATGTCCTGGGGTACAATAGGCCCGTCTATCAATTCCTGCCCCGCGGAGACTCTGTCGCCTTTATATACATTAAGATGCTTGCCATGGGGGATCACATATTCTCGTTTCATCCCTGTCTGGCTTTTTATAATTACTCTTTTTTGCCCTTTCTTGGATTCACCGAATTCAACAACACCGTCAATTTCGCTTATTATGGCAGGGTCCTTCGGACGCCTTGCTTCAAAAAGTTCGGCAACCCGGGGAAGGCCTCCCGTTATGTCTTTGGTCTTTGTTATTTTACGCGGCGTCTTGGCCAAGACGGCGCCCGCCGTAATAGCTTGATTATCATTTACCGTGATAACGGCACCGGACGGGATCGGATATATGGCCAACACTTCGCCCTTATCGTTAAGTATGACGATTTCAGGATGGTAGTCGCCCTTATGCTCGAGTATTACTTTATTCTTTACCTTCGTGCTCGGGTCTATCTCCTCCTTCATCGTAACACCTTCTTTTATGTCATCATACTTTATCTTTCCGTCTACCTCCGTAAGAATAGGAACCGTGTAAGGGTCCCATCGTACCAGTATTTCTTTCTTGCCTAATACGGAACCGTCAGCTACCAATAGAAGTGCGCCTTGAGGTATGGTATGCCTTTCCAGCTCTCGGCCCGAAGAGTCGTTTATGCTTGCCTGGCCATTACGATTTAGCACTATGAATTGGTTTGGCTTTTTCCCCGGAACGACCTTAAGTTCATGGTACTTTACAGCTCCTTTATTTTTGGTTTCGATATACGATTGTTCGATTACCCGGCTAGCCGTGCCGCCTATGTGGAATGTTCTCATTGTAAGCTGAGTACCCGGCTCTCCGATTGATTGCGCCGCAACAATGCCCACCGCCTCACCTAGCTCTACCATCCTCCCGGTCGCAAGATTTCTGCCGTAACATTTGGCGCACAGACCGCGCTTCGCCTCACAAGTCAGGACGCTCCTTATCCTTATTTTTTCGATTCCGACTTTTTCGATCTTATCCGCCTGAATCTCGGTGATTTCCTGGCCGGACTCTACGATAGACTCGTCCGAAATCGGGTCCACGATATTGTCAAGGGCAACACGTCCGGCTATTCTTTCTGAAAGAGGGACCACGACCTCATCGCCTTCTACAATAGCGCTTACGAATATCCCGTTCAGCGTATTGCAGTCGGGTTCATTAATGATCACATCCTGCGCGACGTCAACAAGGCGCCTCGTAAGATATCCTGAATCGGCTGTCTTTAATGCGGTGTCCGCCAATCCTTTCCTAGCGCCGTGAGTCGAAATGAAATAGTCCAATACCGTCAGACCCTCTCTGAAATTAGCCGTTATCGGTATCTCGATGATCTCACCGGAAGGTTTTGCCATAAGGCCCCTCATTCCGGCCAACTGGCGTATCTGTTGCTTGGAACCCCTTGCCCCCGAATCGGCCATCATGAATATAGGGTTGAAGGAATCCAGATTTTCGAAAATCAGGTCTGAAACCGCCTCCGTGGTGTGGGTCCAAAGGTCTATGATCTTGTTGTAGCGTTCTCCGTCTGTTATTATGCCTTTTTTGTACTGATCGTCAACCTTTGATACCTCGACCCTCGTATTTTCGATATACTTGGCCTTTTCTTTTGGGATGCCCAGATCATCGATCGATATGGACAGGCCAGCGAGGGTGGCTTCCTCAAAACCCACTTCCTTGAGTTTATCAAGAAGTTCGATGGTTGCCTTGTGACCTTTCAGTTTATAGCAAGTAGTGATGACATGGCTGATTTTTGATTTATTCATCACCTCGTTCACAAACGGCATGCCATCCGGCAGACGATCATTAAACAATACTCTTCCGGCGGTGGTTTGAACGATTTCGCCGCCGAACCTTACCTTTATCTTTGCATGAAGAGCGATCTCTTCATCTTGATACGCGGTTATGACCTCTTCTTTATTCGAGAATGTCTGACCCTCGCCTTTCAAGCCGTCTTTCTCTTTTGTTAGATAGTAACAACCCAAGACTATATCCTGTGAAGGAATTACGATGGGCCTTCCGTTCGCCGGAGAAAATATATTATTTGTCGCGAGCATAAGAAGCCTTGATTCCATCTGAGACTCCAGGGAAAGCGGGACGTGAACAGCCATCTGGTCCCCGTCAAAATCTGCGTTAAAAGCCGCGCAGACAAGCGGGTGTATCCTTATGGCCTTGCCTTCGATAAGCATAGGCTGAAAAGCCTGCACCCCGAGTCTGTGTAAGGTAGGGGCTCTGTTAAGGAGAACCGGGTGGTCCTTTATCACTTCGTCAAGTATATCCCATACTTCCAGCTTTGCCTTTTCGACCATCTTTTTTGCGCTTTTTATAGTATGGACAAACCCTTTTTCTCTCAATTTTTTTATTATAAAAGGCTCAAATAATTCCAGCGCCATCTTTTTAGGCAATCCGCACTCGTTGAGCTTAAGTTCCGGACCGATGACTATCACGCTTCTGCCGGAATAGTCAACTCTCTTACCCAGAAGGTTCTGCCGGAATCTGCCCTGTTTCCCCTTTAGCATATCAGCCAACGATTTGAGCGGCCTGTTGCCCGGACCCAAAACGGGACGGCCGTGCCTACCATTGTCGAATAGGGCATCAACCGCTTCCTGAAGCATTCGCTTTTCATTCCGTATGATGACCTCGGGAGCCTTAAGCTCCAGGAGCTTCTTTAGCCGGCTATTCCTGTTGATAACCCGCCTGTAAAGATCGTTCAAGTCGCTGGTCGCAAACCTTCCACCATCAAGCGGCACCAGCGGTCTTAAGTCCGGAGGGATGACCGGCAGCACATCCAGTATCATCCATTCGGGTCTGTTGCCAGAATTTCGGAAATTTTCCACTATCTTCAAGACCTTTACGTATCTTTTCTGGGAATTAGTCGTTTTTGATTCACGCAGCTCCCTCTTGAGCTTTTGCGCCAATTTATCAAGCTCTATCTCCTTCAACAGGTCCTTTATGGCTTCCGCACCCATCTTTGCCACAAACTCGTTTCCGTATTTTTCTCTGTACTCTACATACCTCTCCTCGTTCAGAAGTTCTTTCTTTTTGAGCGGAGTTTTTCCGGGGTCTATCACGATATATTCTTCGTAATATAGAATTTTCTCGAGTTCCCTGACATTCAGCTGGAGCATGTTTCCTATCCTGGAGGGTATCGTTTTAAAAAACCATACGTGCGACACCGGGCAGGCAAGCTCTATATGTCCCATCCTTTCCCGCCGGACGCTGGAGCGTGTGATTTCGACCCCGCACCTGTCGCAGACAATGCCTTTGTGCTTTATCCGCTTGTATTTTCCGCAGCTGCACTCATAATCACGCGTTGGGCCGAATATGCGTTCGCAGAAAAGTCCATCCTTTTCCGGCTTTAAGGTTCGGTAATTTATCGTCTCCGGCTTCTTGACCTCCCCCCGGGACCAGGTTCTTATCACCTGAGGGGAACTTAGCTTGATGCTAATGGCGTCAAATTTGTTAATTTCATCTATCATACGGGAGTTCCTTACTTTAATTTCTCGGTTCTTACATCCAGGCACAGGCTCTGCAACTCTTTTACAAGAACGTTAAATGACTCGGGAGTGCCCGGCTGGAATCCGGTTTCACCTTTTACTATCGCCTCGTAAATCTTGGTTCTTCCTATAACGTCATCGCTTTTCACGGTCAGCAGTTCCTGAAGCGTGCAGGCAGCCCCATAAGCCTCCAGCGCCCACACTTCCATTTCGCCAAAACGCTGCCCGCCGAACTGTGCCTTGCCGCCAAGCGGCTGCTGCGTGACCAGGGAATACGGCCCGATACCCCGTGCATGTATTTTATCGTCTACTAAATGAATCAGTTTCATTATATAGATGTACCCCACTGTCACCTTCTGGTCGAACGGTTTTCCTGTCAGGCCATCATACACCGTTGCCTTGCCGTTTTCAGGCAGCTTGGCCAGTTTCATTTCCTCTTTTATTTCCTGCTCTCTCGCTCCGTCAAAAACCGGGCTGGCAACATGGAATCCGAGGATCTTTGCAGCCCAACCAAGATGTGTTTCCAGTATCTGACCGACGTTCATCCTGCTTGGGACACCGAGCGGGTTAAGCACGACCTCCACCGGCGTTCCGTCCTCCAAAAACGGCATGTCCTCCTCGGGTAATATCTTTGCTATGACACCCTTATTGCCGTGCCTCCCGGCCATCTTATCACCGACAGAAAGCCTCTTTTTGCTCGCGACGTAAACAATCACTTTTTTCAAGACACCCGGCGGAAGTTCATCGCCTCGCTTTACGCGGTCTATCTCTCTTTCCTGTTCATATGTCAATTCTTCTATCTGTGCCGACAAAAGGCGCATAACGCGGTTTATCTCATTTTCAAGCTGGGGGTTATCCACGATTTTTATGTTATCCAAATCGGCTTTTTCTATTTTACCCAGGTCTTTTGTCTTTACCACGCTCTCATGCTTGATCAGGATTTTTCCGGTCATATTATCAAGAAGGCTTGCAGCCAATTTCTGTCCCACCAGAAGTTTATGGAGCTTCCTGGCTTTTTCCTCCTCTATCTTCCGGATCTGGCTCGAAAAAAGTTCCTCTATTTTTCTTATCTCGGCCAGTTCTTTGGTTTTTTCCTCCTTAGTTTTTGAGCGGGCTTCCTTTCGCGAAAATACCTGAACATCGACTATTATCCCTTCTATGCCGGGAGGGACGGTCAGTGATGCATCTCTCACATCACCCGCCTTTTCGCCGAAAATGGCGCGCAGGAGCTTCTCTTCCGGCGAGAGTTCCGTTTCCGATTTGGGCGTTACCTTACCTACCAAGATATCGCCGGGTATGACTTCTGCCCCGATTCTAACAATGCCGCTGTCATCCAGATTACGTAATGCGTCTTCGGCCACATTCGGGATGTCCCGCGTGATCTCCTCGTTGCCAAGACGCGTGTCCCGGGCCTCTATCTCGAACTCCTCGATGTGCACGGAAGTATACTTGTCGTCTTTTATAAGTTTTTCGCTTATGAGGATAGCGTCTTCAAAATTATAGCCACGCCAAGGCATAAAGGCCACCAGCACATTTCTCCCCAGCGCCAACTCCCCGTCTTTAGTGGCAGCGCCGTCCGCTATCACATCACCTTCGTTTATCTTCTGTCCGACTTTGACTATGGGTCTTTGGTTTATGCATGTGTTGGCGTTTGAACATTCGAATTTCCTCAGCTCGTATTTCTTTCCGCCGACAACGATAGCCTGTCCGTCGACATAAGTTACGGCACCCTTGTTTTCGGCGACCACCACTGTTCCAGAATCTTTGGCGGCCCTGTATTCCATTCCGGTACCTATCAGCGGTGTTTCGGTTTCCAGGAGCGGCACGGCCTGCCGTTGCATATTTGAGCCCATCAGCGCCCTGTTTGCATCATCATGTTCCAAAAATGGGATAAGACTGGCCGCTACGCTGACCAACTGACAGGGTGATACGTCCATATATTGGACGTTTTTTGGATCGGTGGCTATAAAATCACGCTTATATCTGGAGAATACCCGATCATTCAGGAAGTAACCCTGTTTATCTATCCTTTCGTTTGCCTGAGCGATGATATATTCGTCCTCGACATCGGCAGATAAATACTCGATTTTGTTTGTCGCCCTGCCTTCTTCGACTTTTCTGTATGGTGTCTCAAGAAAACCGAACTCATTGGCCCGAGCAT
>MHFD01000055.1:3170-4875 GCA_001804045.1 Omnitrophica bacterium RBG_13_46_9 | reverse complement strand
GGCCCCTCGGGCGTCTCGATCGGGCACATCCTTCCATAATGCGAGTAGTGAACGTCTCTTACCTCAAAGCCGGCTCTTTCCCTGTTTAGTCCTCCAGGACCAAGGGCGCTCAAACGCCTTTTATGCGTAAGTTCTGCCAGGGGGTTTGTCTGGTCCATAAATTGAGACAGCTGGCTTCTTCCGAAAAAGTCCTTTACGACGCTTGAAATAAGTTTTGCGTTTATCAAATTATGCGGCATGACGCTGTCCAAATCATATATGTTCATCCGTTCCCTGACAGACCTCTCCAGCCTTACCATGCCGATACGCATTTGGTTAAGCAGGAGCTCGCCTACGGATCTTACTCGCCTATTTCCCAGATGGTCTATGTCGTCTATGGGCCCGCCGTCATTCTTTATCTTGATCAAGCGCTTAATGGTCTTTATCAGCGTTTCGCTGTCCAATATGGTGCTGTCAAAAGGCGCTGACATCGCAAGCTTTCTGTTGAGCATGAATCTTCCGACTCGGCCAACGCTATATCTTCTGGGGTCGAGGAACATTCTCTCGACCAAACCTATTGCTGAATCAATGGTCGGAGGGTCTCCGGGCCTCAATTTCCTATATATGTCCAATAATGCCTCTTCTTTAGACTTGTTGGGATCGCGGTCTATTGTCTTTACAATCTCGGGAAGCTCTTCGCTTAATATCGTAAACTCTCTTAATTTTGTATACCATATTCTTTTCGCGAGTTCTTTTGTGATCCGTTCGCCGCTCTTGGCCAGTATGGAATTTGAAGCCGTATCCATGATATCCTCTGCCAAAACGAAGTTGATGTAGTCGGCCAGCTGGCTTTCACGCGTTATCTTAATCTTTTCAACTCCGCTAAACCCTTTAAGGATATCTTCGTCTTTTGACAACCCGAATATCCTAAGGAAAACCGTGCCGATGAATTTTCTTCTTCTGTCCAAATAGACATACAGGATGTCTGATGGGTCAAACTCGAACTCTACCCATGCCCCACGATAAGGTATGATCCGTGCAGAAAATATTCGTTTTCCGCTGGGGTGGATGGATTCCTCAAAGGATATCCCGGGTGAGCGATGCAACTGGCTGACCACGACCCGTTCGTCGCCGTTAATTATAAAGGTACCGGTCTGAGTCATGAGCGGCATATCGCATAGATAAACTTCCTGTTCCTTTGTATCCTTCGGTGTTTTTAGCCGTAACCTTATACGCAAAGCACCTGCGTACGTCATGCCTGTCTTCAGGCATTCCTGGACGGTATATTTAGGCCCGCTGATAGTATAGTTCATATAATCTAACGAGTAGGCGCCGTCCAGAGTCTCGATAGGGAACATCTCGCCAAAAAGGCTCTCCAGTCCCAAAATCTCCCTTTTGTTTTTAGGGACATCGAGCTGCAGAAAGGTGGCATAACTGACCAGCTGAGTCTCAATCAGATGCGGGAAATCGAAACATTCTTTTATTTTTGCGTAATTTTTTCTCTTTATCATCGCGGCGTATCTCTCCGTTTTTCAGTAAGATTACCGTCTGGACAAAAGTAAACGTTTTTCTTGCAGTGCGGGGTCTGTTTTTATGTTCCGCTCTTCAGAAAATAACGCTATTTCAGTTCAACTTTTGCGCCTGCTTTCTCCAGCTGGGTTTTTATCTTTTCAGCCTCTTCTTTCGTAGCGCCTTCCTTAATAGGCTTTGGGGCAGCTTCCACCAG
>MHFD01000055.1:2967-3154 GCA_001804045.1 Omnitrophica bacterium RBG_13_46_9 | reverse complement strand
AGTCCGAGGGTGGTTATGGCGCGTATCTCCTTGATTACCTGAATCTTGTTGCTGCCGATGTCCTGAAGCACTACCGTGAAAGATGTCTTTTCTTCAACTACCGCCTGAGCGGTTCCGCCGCCGGCTGCCGCAGCCGCCGGCATGACCATAGCCGCCTGAGCGCTGACGCCGAATTTCTCTTCAAGGG
>MHFD01000055.1:1156-2929 GCA_001804045.1 Omnitrophica bacterium RBG_13_46_9 | reverse complement strand
TCCAAGGTATCCATTATGCCCTTCATCTTATCAGTCAATTGCACTTTTTTCTCTTTGACCGTTGACTCGGTAGCATGTTTTTCTTCAGCCTTGCCCGCGGTTTGACCGGGGGTTTCAGTTGGTTGTTTTTCTTCCGCCATTTTATTTGCCTCCTCTTTTATCCTTTATTTCATTAATAACGTAAACTATATTTTTCAGCAAGTTCTTTAAGACGCCTGTAAAACCGGTAATAGGGCTTTTCATATATCCCAACGCCATCCCTATCAGTACCTCCCGCGGTGGAAGCATCGCTAAATACTTTATTCTTTCCGAGCCCTCTACCTTGCCGTCTATACACGCGCAGCTCACCCTTAATAATGGGTTGTTTTTCGAAAAATCCACCAAGGTTTTCGAGACCGACATAATATCATTTGTAAAACCTATTCCGACCTCTCCCTTCATGAACTGGTCCAGGCCTTCCAGCTTCCGCTGCGCCAGTACTCGCATTGCGATAGAATTCTTGACCACGAAATATTCCGACGAGAGCTTATTCAGCGTCTTTCGCAGCGTTTCGATTTCCGACGAGCGTAAACCCTTGTAGTTTGTAACGATAAAATTGGGAAAGGAGACAAAAAGTTTCTCCAGCTCATCGAACATGTACTTTTTTGTGCTCAGGCCGAATTTCTTTTCCATTTTATTTCCTGAATTCAGTAGGGTCCAATTTCAGCCCCGGACCCATGGTAGTGGCCAGGACCATAGACTTAACGATCTGGGGTTTGTTCAGACTCGGATTCGATGAAAATATGGCATTAATCAGTTGTTTAATATTTTCTGATAAGGCGTCTTTTGGGAAAGAAATTTTCCCCACGCCGGCGTGTATCCCGCCCTGTTTATCCATCTTGAACTCCATCTTTCCGGCTTTCACGTCTTTTATCGTCTTTGCTATGTCATCTGTGACCGTACCGGTTTTCGGATTGGGCATCAAACCCCGAGGGCCCAATACCCTGCCGAGCTTCGCAATTTCACGCATTATATTTGTCGTGGCTATCGCTACGTCAAAGTCACACCATCCGCCAGCCACTTTGTTGATCAGCTCATCCGAACCCGCGAAATCGGCCCCGGCGTCTTTGGCCTTCTGCTCATCTTCCTGCTTGCAAAACACGAGCGTCCGGATATTTTTTCCCGTTCCATGCGGAAGGATCGCCGTGCCTCTTATGACCTGCGATGTGTCTTTGGTGTTCAGACTCAGGTTTATGGATAATTCTACGGTTTCGTCAAACTTGGCCTTTGGCGTTTTCTTCAGAATATCCAAGGCCTCTTCCAGCAAATAAGTCTTATTTCTGTCGTAAAGCCCGGTCGTCGCCTTCCTCTTTTTGCTTAAACCGCTCATTTTATGAACCAGATTCCTTTTCTTTTGATTCCGCTTTCTTCTCTTCTTTCTTTTCGACTATCTCTATCCCCATGCTACGCGCGGTCCCTTCAACGATCCTCATGGCTGATTCCAGATCATTGGCATTGAGATCCGGCATCTTTATCTTTGCGATTTCTTGAATCTCCTTTTTGGTCACCTGACCCACTTTCTCCTTATTCGGCGTTCCGCTCGCCTTCGCAATACCGCAGGCCTTTTTAAGAAGAACGCTCGATGGAGGGCTTTTAATGATAAAAGTAAATGACCTGTCCTCGTAGGCAGTGATAACTACGGGTAAAGTCAGGCCCTCCTGCCCCTTGGTTTTATCGTTGAAGGCCTTGCAAAACTGCATGATATTCAGGCCATGCTGCCCAAGGGCCGGACCT
>MHFD01000055.1:0-1051 GCA_001804045.1 Omnitrophica bacterium RBG_13_46_9 | reverse complement strand
GGTCTGCTTCAAGATGTTCTTTACTTCGTTTTCCGTAAGCGGAGTAGGCCGCGATCGTGGCCCGACAAATCCGGTAATGCCCGGCGTGCGCTTTATGAAATACCAGCTTTTATCGGTGAGCTCCATCGCTATCAGCACATAGCCCGGGAAAAATTTCCTCTCGCTTATTTTCTTCTTACCGCCTTTGATCTCGGCTATCTGTTCTATGGGAACGATGATTTGCGAGATAAACTCCTGAAGCTCGGGAGACTGTTTCAGTTTTTTCTCGAGGCTCTTCTTCACCCTTTCTTCGAACCCTGTTTGCGTATGTATTACGTACCACTTATGTGACATCTTTAAATACGCTTAATCCGCATTATCTATTGCCTACCGCAAAATCAAATTAATGCTATTAGACCACACCAGATCGCAAAATCCGATAAAAATAGCCAGGACAATCACGGAAACTATGACGACGATCGTGGAGTTTATAAGCTCCTGCCGCGTTGACCAGGATACCTTCTTTAATTCCAGCTTGACTTCGTTTATAAACTTTTGGACTTTATTCATATTTGCGAGCAGGCCAGGAGGGATTCGAACCCCCAACGGGCGGTTTTGGAGACCGCTGCTCTACCAATTGGAGCTACTGGCCTTCGATAAAACCTTCTTCCTCTATATAATGGTCCCCATTGAACGGTTCAATCTCATCGTCAACATAAATAACACAAACGCGACCATGCGACTTGGTCTTGCAAATCAGCCGGTCCAATAGAACTAAGGAAACCCTCACCTGCCCGGAAGAAACATGCACAATTTCAGAAACAACGGCTTTTTTAAAGCCGCAGGGCTTCACTTAAGCTCTTTATGTTCTGTGTGTTTTCGGCAAAATCTGCAATACTTGGACCGCACCAAACGGTCTTTATGTTTCTTTTTGTTTTTAAAAGAGCTGTAATTTCTTCTTTTACACTGTGAGCATTCAAAAGTTATTATCTCTGACATGATTTCTTACTCGATGATATCCGTTATTACGCCTGCCCCGACAGTGTGTCCGCCTTCGCGTATGGCGAACCTA
>MHFD01000054.1:4405-5270 GCA_001804045.1 Omnitrophica bacterium RBG_13_46_9 | reverse complement strand
TTTTCAAGGAGGATATAAGTGGTCAATCTTATGTTATCTCTGCTGTCAGCGTACCTTATCGGTTCCATTCCCACCAGTTTCATATTTACAAAGATATTTAAGAGAGTGGACATAAGAGAACACGGAAGCGGGAATGTCGGCGCTACGAATGTTTTCCGCGTAGTCGGGAAAGCCCCCGCTATCCTGGTATTGTTTATCGATATATTCAAAGGCTATGCCTCTGTGGCGTTTCTGCCGAATATTTTTTTCAATAATACCATAGGGGTGACTTTTGGGTTGGAGCTCTACAGGATCGTACTTGGCGTATGCGCGATAAGCGGGCACATATGGAGCGTATTTTTAAAGTTTAAAGGCGGTAAAGGCGTGGCGACGACCGCGGGGGTTCTGATTATTCTGGCCCCGAAGGTATTGATCGCCTCCGCTATTGTCTGGATCATCGTTTTTGTACCGTTTAGGATTGTTTCCGTGGCGTCGATCGTATCGTCTATATTTTTACCAGTATTCGCCATTCTGTTTCATCAGCCCATATCGATTGTTATATTTGTGGCTTTGCTTTGTGTCGCCGGTACCTACAAGCACAAGGCCAACATTAAACGTCTTATAAGAGGAGAAGAAAGGAGGCTATTTTAAAGATGAAGAGAATAATTGTACTTTTGCTTTTATGTTTCACGGTGAACTTGTATGCAGCGGAAGAGAATCTATACAATAGGTTCAAAGACTATCCCAGGATAAGGGTCCATCTGAAAGAGGTTTTGAATGAAGAAGAAGACTCCAGAGTAGACGTAAGCGCTTTCAAGGAGGTTTTCAAAGATGTCCTGGTGAAAAGGCTTAATATCGAATTCGTGCCCGTTGATACCGCCGAAGA
>MHFD01000054.1:3736-4381 GCA_001804045.1 Omnitrophica bacterium RBG_13_46_9 | reverse complement strand
GGAGGACGAGAAAGGTTTTAAACACGCCGCCGCAAAAAATGTAAACAGGTTTATTTATAGAGCATTTCACAAGCAGAGGAAAAGATAGAAAGGCCCCGTTATAATACCGTATGGTAACGGGGGTTTCATAATCTTCCGCAGGATCCGTGTCCGATTGTCATTGTCCAATCTCCCGGAAGAGTAAACTAGACCAGGTACATCCCGCCTTACCAAAAAACCATTTTTTTGCAAGGACAACGCTTCGAAGCTTTGCTTTGGGGCGCATTCTTCCGCTTGCCGTTCGAAAAAGGATACGCGCCTTTTTCTCACTGTGACAAAAATTTCTCATTGTCCAAAAGTGGTCATAATCTAAAGGCGCGGTTGTATTCGAAATTTTTGACAGTCGCTCCAGAACGCACCCCAAAGCAGAGCCTACCTCCTTGAGCTTGTACCCCCATATGCCGCGTCTATTAAAATTATAATATCGCATAAAGAAGCGCATAATTCTTCGTTAAGTTTTTCTATAGATATAAAAAGGTTTATTAAGCCCGCAGAGGCAAAACTCATCATATGGTTTGGTTTAGCCTTTCAACATAGTCGTTGGTCCAGGGATGAGCTACTTTAGCGGCTGTGTTAAAAATAAAAAAGCCAGATAGGATTTTACAT
>MHFD01000054.1:3600-3726 GCA_001804045.1 Omnitrophica bacterium RBG_13_46_9 | reverse complement strand
TTCGGGGCAAAGCTTAGGGGCTAGAAAGTACAAACATAGTGTTATAATATCAGAACCGATATTGAATATATCGATGCTGTTATTATAATATTTGCATATTATTTTTCTAGATGGCCGAGCTACCTA
>MHFD01000054.1:0-3565 GCA_001804045.1 Omnitrophica bacterium RBG_13_46_9 | reverse complement strand
AGTTAGGAAAATATAAGGCAAGAATTATATTACAATATTATGTTTAAAGAGAAGATTTTTAAGATAATTAAACCGATAGCTGTTATTCTCATAGTGTCGCTATTGTGGGAAAATATAGCATGGGCGGATCCTGAGGCGTTTCAGCGGAATGCTTTTGTAGATAAACTCCAGGCCCCGTCATTTTTTTCATATTCAAAAGATCAGAACATACTTAGAGCAGCCCTAATAAACCTTGTCAAACTCATTCCCGATATAGAGAACTTCAATTACCGCCTCATACCGAATATTGCCGGCATCACCGTTGAGATGGATTTTAGCCAGAAGCAAAAAGAAGGGGGTAATCTGATCATTCCGTGCTCACTTACTTCGGAAAGGTCTTCCAGACTATTCGAGGCGGTCATTTCCCCGGACATGGATATCGTCTTAAGGAAACCGCAAAGGAAACAAGAGCCGGAAGAACAAAAGGTACAAAAACACGTTAAGACCCGTAAGGAAAAAATAAACGCGATAGATACATATTACAGAGAAGGCGAGCAAAGCGGCCAATTGACTTCATTTCGTGAGACCGAGGGAGGCGTATTCGCTTCTTCGGAAACAGATATACTGGTCCAGGTCTCGGAGATTTTCCTGAAAGACAATGAAGGCAAAAACGTATTCATAATGGGAAGCGGCACAGGCAAATCCGCGGCGGTATTGTCGTTATACTCCCAAAGCGTAAGAGGCCTTGAGATAGACAGCGGCTTAGTAGCTCAATCCGTGGTATGCAGGGATGCCCTGGATTCAGACGGAATAATAGACAAAAATAATATCGGTATAGAAAAGGGTGATTTCTGGGGCGAAAACATCTCAAAATATGATTTTATCTACATCTACTGGCCGTATTCGATAAAGGAAAGCGCGCAAAAAGCTGACGATCTCGGACAGAAAGCCCTGCGTGAGATGAAACCTGGCGCGGTACTCGTGATAAACTGCGCCGCTCCGGCAAAACTCATGGAACTTAAGGGCCTTGAGAGAATCGAGCTTGCATATGACGAGAAAAATATTTCCAGAAGCATACACGCGTATATAGTACCTGCGGAGAATAAAAGAGAGCCCGCTCCGGCGGACAAAGAGGCTGCACAGCCTGGCATAATAAGCGAAGAGGCAATGGTTCGGGTAAACGATTTTAATTTCAGTGGCAGGCGCGTGCATGTGAAATCCGAAGTATTGCGTCTTCCGGATGGAGATCTGTACTATAAGAGCGTGTTTTACGATGATAAAACCTGCGAAAAATATCTGGGAAACGTCGGTATACGGTTAGGAAATGGCGAGATGGAGAGCTTTTCATGTGATGATATAAACATGATTCCGGAAATGAGGGACCGTGGATTCGGTTCTCTTGTAGTGCCTAAAGTCTTCCTGGCTGCGGCAAAGGAGGCTAAGAAAAGGGGCCTTAAGGGCGCAAAATGGGTTTCCGTATATTACACCATAAACAAAGACCACTTTAACGATGACTGGGAGTTCCATGTCGAACCTTTGATAGACCTTATGCGGTCTCTGGGATTCCATGATTATAAAGATGAGTTCGAAAGGGGCCGTTTACATGACAAGGGGCTCTTACGCCTACTGGAGAGACATTCCACCAGAGACAGGAAATTGCAGGGGACATACTATAGCACTGTGAGTAATCTGCGTATCGCATTTTTGAGAAAAGCGACATGGAATTTTTTCATCAATGCGTGGGGCGCGGCCGGGAACATAATAAGATCTTTGAAAGGAGCTGAGCCAGAATCCGCCGCTATAGGAAGACCCGCAATGACAGAGAAAAATAGGCTTATGCGCGACCTCGGTAAGATAACAACCGAGGAAGCCGGATATGTCTTGGACAGTATCGGCATTACCGATGTCGGGTTGAGAAAAAAAGTGACGGAAGAAATAACAGAAGTTACGCGTCCGGTTGACCCCTGGGAAGTATTCGCAGGCAATTTCGCGGGATGGGGCATTTTCGGAGGAGTTATTCTGTATTTGGCACTGATAGCCGCCGAGTCTTTATCAGAGTCGCCCTTGACCTTAAAGGCGATTTTTGGCTGCCTTATTTTATCATTTAGCGTCAGCACGGTATTTTCCGCGGTATTGAGTATCCATACTTTGATGGCTGTCCTCGGCAGATACGGACGCCGAACAGATATTATAGATATATTTCCTAACGCTTTCATGGGTGAGATTCTTTTGAGGGCCACGATCGTCGATGAGATCACTCACTTTCTGAAAAGTCATGGATACATAAAGGAGGATAGCGTAGCGCTTTCTTTCGGTATTTTGCGGTTCTTTGAGCTATCTAATTGCGATTATTCAAGTATTGATTTTAGCGCATTGCCGGAGATGTTCAAAAATTACCTCGGTTATCTTAAAGAGGGCATTGAACTTGGCAGGCAAGACGTTACGCCTGAAGAACGTTATGATAGAGTGGATATATGTGTAAAACGCCAGCAGTATAAGATAGGGGAAGAGATACGTTTTGTCAGAACCCCGGAACCCGAAAGAGCATATGCGTATGGCGCTTTATTGGGCGGAATTGCCTATAGCCTTTCCCTTAGGACGCATAATGATAAGGACAGATATGTATACCTGGGATTGATAGCGCAAGGTGTAAGGCCGGAAGAAGCGGAAAGGATTATTACAACTGACGACAGGCAGGCCCGTAGATATCTTGAGACACTGACATGGGAAAAAACGTTTTTGTTACCCATCATTCAAACGGAGTTAAAAGAGGATGAGGGTCGGGGGGATATTACCTCTGAACTGACAAGCTCACCTAAACGGATTATTACGGCAGAGATAAGGACAAGAGAAGCCGGCATGGTATGCGGATTGGATGTGGCAAAGATGGTTTTTGAGGCCGTGGATAAGAGAATCCTCTTTGATGCTAAGACAAGTGACGGAGAGAAAGTCAGGCCGGGCGAAGTAATTGTCAGCTTAAAAGGCAGCGCTCGAAGCATCCTAAAAGCGGAGAGGACAGCCATGAATTTATTGGGATATCTTTCCGGAATAGCGACTCTGACCGATACGTATGCGCAGTGCGTTAAAGATAGTCCTGTCAGGATCACGGAAGACATCCGTAAGGTCACCCCGCCTTTAGGTCATCTGGAGCAACACGCCGTATTCCGCGGAGGAGGGGTCAATCAGACAAGAAATAGTGTTTCAATAAACCTGCGCGCGGTCTATGCTTATCAGGAAGCGCTTAAGGAAGAAAGCCGCGGGCCGCTATTGGCAAGTACGTTAAAAGACGCGGTAGAAGAAAAAAGGCGGGAAGGATTAGAGACAAAGATCGAAGTAGGTGATTTAAGTCAATTTAAGCAAGCCCTGGAAGCGCGTCCCGATGTCATAGTTTTGGACAATATGCCCATAGACGATATCAGGGGGGCGGCGGAAATGAGAAAGGAGAGATATGATGCTGCCGGGAGGCCGATATTGGAAGCCGCCTGCCGTTTAGCTCCGGAAGACATAAGCAAAATCGCGGCTTGCGCGATATTGGAAGCCGCCTGCCGTTTAGCTCCGGAAGACATAAGCAAAATCGCGGCTTGCG
>MHFD01000053.1:36717-50546 GCA_001804045.1 Omnitrophica bacterium RBG_13_46_9 | reverse complement strand
AAAGCGCTACCTCATCGGTAAAGCAACAGGTGAACAGCCTGACCCAGCAGTACCGCAGCAATGCAGACACTTTGGTGCAAAATTATTTGAGAGGCGAGATAGAAGATTACAGAGACGGTGTCTATAGCATGGCTGATTCAGCACGCAGTGACGTTGATTCTGCGTCAAACCCAAGTTCCCACTACTCCAATATTGCCAACGGCTTTGCGGGCGCATACTCAACATGCGCAAGCACATGTAATGAGATCGAATACCTAAGAGGCGCATACTCCACATGCTCATCAGCGCTCTCGAGTTTGCTTAGTGATGTGTCGAATGTCGAAAATTACATTAGCGATAAAGAATCCGACGCTTATTCGGCGTTATTAAATGCGCAAAGTAAACTGAACCAAGCTGATAGCATTGCAGATTATCTGGAATCTCTCTTAAGCGATGCGGATTACTACTATTATTGGTCCAAGAGCACCACCAACATCGGAGACCTCGAATATATGCTTGCCGCAACAGAAGATATATATTATTACGCGAATTCCGAATACTATGATGGCGCGTATGTAGCCACGTCTAAGCTTGTTTCCGAATCCGACAGCCTGATAGGAGGTGCTTATAGCGCGCGCTATGACGCAGAATCTTACGCCGATTCTGAATGCAACAGCATATTAAGCGAAGCATATAGCATCATTTCAGATTATGCCGCCAGCAATGAGTCCTTAAACAGCGACATATTGGCGCAGAAGGACTTGGAGCAAGAGATGGCGAATAACCCCATAGGTGAGAAGAGTGCGTATGAGGAGAAGGTGGAGACAGTAATACCACCGAGGTAAAGCCTGAAAATAAAAAGATGAATGTTAAAAAAAGGTATAAATAATGAATCTCCGGTCCGGGATTTTTTTTCCCCGCATTCTAAAGACTTTTAAAAAAATAAAGGTGACAGCTGTTTGTATATTTTTTATGTTCTTTATTTTGTTTCTGGTGATCTGCCGTGTGGATGATAGCGCAGTGACTTCCTGGAGCGGCATGATAGAAAAGCTCAATGAGTGCACGACCAGCGGCGAAAGCTTTTGCCTCGGCAATTATAACACCTTGCCGGAATTATCTAATATTACCGATAACAAAAACGCAATAGTCAGAGCGGACGGCGAGGGGCTTCTCATAGCCCACCCTTTTACGGTTCAACAGGGAGAAACTGAGATCAAAATAGATAATGATTGCCTCGATATGTTTAATAAACTCGGGCGGGCTAAATACGAGGAAACGATACAAAAGGCGCTGGAATATATATATCTGGCGATAGATAGGTTATTAAACTCGTTATCAAACACAAAAGAGGCAAGAACGAGAGACGATGCTTAGGCCATGAGGGGCCGGTGGTGCACCATAGGAAGCGCATATAGATAAAAGGCATAAAACAGAGTATCGCCGCAAAATAAAAATTGAAGACAAAGATATGGGCATCGGAAATGAGGTATGAGTCATGAATCACCGACCTGGGATTTTTTTTCCCCACATTATAAAGACTTTTAAAAGAATACAGGTAACGGCTATTTTCGCGCTTATACTGTTTTTTCTTATGTCCCCGGTTGCGTATCAGGCGGAAAATGCCAAAATAGCTTCATGGTATGGCGGAGGAGAAAAACTCAATAAATACACGGCTAGCGGCGAAATTTTTGATCCCGCTTCTCTTACATGCGCATCATGGGATTACCGGTTTGACACTTTACTAAGGGTGACCAATATTGGCAATGGCAGGAGCGTAATAGTGCGAGTAAACGACCGTGGCCCTAATAAACGGCTCGGCAGAGCCATAGATTTAACCAAATATGCGTTCAGCAAAATCGCGGATATAGAAGAAGGATTGATCGCAACAAGGATAGAAGAAATAAAATAAGCAAAAAGCTATGGCTAAATCAATAAGCTATTATTAAGGCAACTTGCATATCAAATACGGTAACGTCAGTTTGGCAGGTTTTCAGTAAGATATGAGAGATGGCTTTTTCTCATAGTAAGCTGCTTTTTTGATTTTGTGCCCGGGTTCCATTAAAGCATAAAAAAGTCAGATGTTATTGTTTGTATTTATCTGTTTTTTAGTGTATTTATATATATAGGGACAAAAAGCTTATATAAAAGGATAAAATATAACTATTTTTTTTCTAGATTTATTAAGGAGATTTTAAAAGTGAACAATTTAGGAAGATCGATTTTTTTAGCAATTTGTATTTTTTTTATAGCTTCGAATCTTGCGTGGCCCGATGACAACCCGGAAGATAAATATGAGAATGGCCTTGTCCTGCCCGAAGCCTTTATGCCCTACCAGGCCACCATTGAAAGCGAAATAGATAAGAAAAATTGCCTCGACATGTTTAACAAAACAGGACATGTCAAATACAATGAAAATGGCACGATTTCGTCCGTTCTCTATACTGACGGCACAAATGTTTCGTATTCTTATGAATATGATTCAGATGGCGGGTTGAAGGCATGCGTTTTGGAAAGCGAAGGCCTTCAGATAAAATTTGAAAATATTTACGATGAAGATAATCATGTAAACGGGATTTCGGTAGAGGTGTATATAAAGGACGTGGCTGATATTATTTCCAGCACCTCACAAGAATCCGGCCCCCCAGACACACCCGGATCCGGACAATATGTCAAGACCGAAGATGTCTCATCGCGCGGAGCAAGAAAAGGACCTGCATACGGCCAGAAAGGCAAGGATTTGTCAATAGAGAGCAGGCATTATTTAGAAAAGCCGGGAGAATATAAAGTGGCAATAGTATACCCCGACGGTAAATGGGGCCTGGAGGACATAGCGAAAACGCCCGTTAAATTCGATTTCAAAGAGCTGAAGGATACCGTGAAGAAGGTTTCCGATGCGAAAGAAAAGGCACATCAGGAATACCTGAAGAACACCCAGCCATATTATGACGAACTATATAAGGAATTGGAAACCAGATTTGATTCGCTCGATTCAGAGATCGATCTGGATAAACGTTTTAAAGAGTTTGAAAATGCAAAAGGCCTGGAAAAAAGAAAGCTTATCGATGATGCCGTTGAATATGCCCGTTCCAGATTAGGAAAAGAAGAAGGCGTAAAACCCGTGACAGAAGAATTTTTAACCGTTGAAGACAGGTGTAGAAAAGAATATCTGGAGTCGAGCAAATTACAATACGATGAAACGATAGAAAAAGCGCTTGAATATGTCTATACAGTCATAGATAGATTGCTAAGCTCACGGTTAGCGCTATATCTCGATCTGAAAAAAGACAAGATAGATGTCGTAATTAACCTCTCAGAGGAGAAAAGGAAAGTTTCTCCGTAGCCCAGAAACTTCAGCCCGCGATTCAAGGCGCGCGCAGTACCAACCTTATAATCATTGTTTTTGAATATACCCTATTTCCCTTCTCTTTACCTTGTCGAATTCCGCCATATTTGGTATAATCTGATTAAATGTAAAAAAATTGTACAAAAGTTAGATTCTCTGCTATTTTACGTGTAATAGTAATAAAGGCTGACTTTGAATGAATAGTCTTTCCGATGAAAACCTTGCCAGGATGGCAAAAGAAGGCGACAGAAAGGCCTTCGAAGAGCTTTTCGGCAGGTATAAAAAGCCGATATTGAATTTCATATATCGGGTTATCGGCAACAAGGAGACAGCGGAAGAGATAACGCAGGAAGTGTTTATTAGAGTATATAAAAATCTAAACATATTTGACCCAAATCGTAAATTTTCAAGCTGGATTTACGTAATTGCCAGAAATCTAGCTAAGAACGCCCTGAGGGATAGGGTATACTTTCGCGACCTTTCGATCGAGGCGCCAATTGCCGAAAAAGGCAAGGCCATTGCTCTGAAAGACGTTATTTCTGATCCCAGCGCAAAACCGGACTTTGTGGCAGAGAGTGCGGAATTGAATAAAGAGGCGCAGGCAGTTTTGAATTCTTTGCCGTTAAAGTACAGAGAGGTTATAGCGATGTGCAGCGTTCAGGGATTTACCTACAAAGAAGCGGCGGCCGTGATCGGCTGTAGCGTAGCGACAGTAGCGATCAGACTTAATAAGGCAAAAATTATGTTTATGAAAAAATTAGGCATCGACATAAAACGCCCAAGGTAAGTGATAGATATGGACAGAGAAATTTTTGATAGATTCGATATGGTAATGTCTGCTTTAAAGGCTATAGAGCCAACGCCTTCTTTTGATTTTGAGTTTAGAAGAAGATTAAATGAAGTCATTGAAAAGAAATATGAGGCGAGTGCGTTTGAGCTTATGGCAGAAAGAGTGGCGGAAAGCTTTAGGTATGCTTTACTCCCAAAGGTGCCTGTATTAGTAAGATCTGCCGCGACATTTATTGTTTTGATGGCAATAGGCCTCTATATATATTCTGTTCAGCCCTCAAACCCCCTGTCATTGCACAAAGAAGGCGTTGTTTTAGCGATGAGCCCAAAGGATGCAGCCTGGAGGGAGGTCGTAAGCAGAGAGAGGCTGAAAGTCGGAGATATAATAATGACAGAGCGAGATTCCCAAATTGATCTGGTTCTTTTTAATAAGTATGCTATCAGGATGAAAGCCGGCACAAAGCTGAGAATAGAAGAACTTACGCCTAGGTATGGAAAGGGCAGGGCCCGTTTCAGTTTGCTAGAGGGAAAGATGCTAGCCAGCATAGGAACAGGCTTTAAGAGCTCAAGTTTTATAATCGATACAGAAGCGGCGGTCGCCAAGGCGCTTGGAACAAAATTTGTTGTCAATATCCAAAAAGACAAAAACTCAAAGACAGATATAAGCGTTTTGGAAGGCGAAGTGGAAGTGGAAAGCCGTTTTAGACCCAAAGAGATTTTTTTGGCAAAGCGAACGGTCATTGTAGGGGCCGGCCAGAAGACCGAAGTCTATGTAGGGCAGGTTCCGCTTACTCCCCAAAGACTTCTGGAAGAAGAGTGGCGCCAGTTGGAGGAGTTATATCAGATCGGGAAAAAGCCGACGGTCATGCTTCTTTTAAGAAATACCACTGACAGGGTAGAGCAACTTTTAAGACCGTGTCCGATTTACATATCCGATGAGAAACCAATAGAGATCCCGGAAATTTTTGAGGATATTGCGATAAAGATAGGCGAAGCCGTAAAAACGCAGGATAAAGCAAAACATCTAGAGAGCGTAAGGCTATTAGAAAAGATGATAAAAGAATACCCGAATCCAAAATACGATGTTCAATTCCTGTTATATATAGGTGCCTACTACGAGTATCTTTCCGATCATAAAGAGGCGGTCAGGATATTCGAAAAAGTGCTGGAAAATTACCCGAATTCAACTCTTGCCAGCCTAGCTCAGTGCGCTATAGGTATTATATATGAAGAGAAATTGAACAATAAAGAAAAAGCAGACATGGCCTATCGATTGGTTTTAACTCGATACCCCAATAGCCTGGAGGCTATCTGGGTGGAGAAAAGGTTAGGAATAAAAAAGCTGGCAAATAATATTAAATAATGCCTCTTTTTATGTGTATATAAGAGTGTAGCCGATGAAAAATATTATTACTGATACACTGAAATAGGTTAAAACGAAGACAGAGCATGTGCGCCAGTAAAAAATTTAAAAAATCGAAAGTAAAAGTAGAAGGTTAGGCAAAAAAAAGAGGATTTTTTTTGCCTTGAATTTAAAAGGTTTAAAAAAGTATTATGCCAGAGGCGGGCGCCAATTGCAGAAAAGTAAAAGGAGGTAAATAAAATGAATAAAAAAATATTTAGAATCGTAAATGTACTGTTATTAATCACATTTACTTCGGCATACTCATTCGGACAGGAAGGATTTTGGCTTTTGCAGGACGAAGGCACGGAATTGGGGATACAGACGGATTTTAAAAGCCTGTATGATATCCTTAAAGGAAAAAGATTGGGGTTTTCATACGATGACTTTTCGGAGTGGGTAAGCAAGAAAAGAGAAAATTTTGTAGAAAGACATTTCTTAACGGAGCCGATTAACGAAAAATCCATTGTTTTAGAAAAGAAACCGATTTTTATGCCTGTGCCAGATGCGCAAGATAAGGTCATCAATACCGCCATAACTGACCTTGCAAGGAGACTCAGAGTCCCTGAAGGGGAGATAGATAATAACTATCCTATTATTATAGAAGGAGGGGTACGTAGTGTATACAAGGTTACTCTAAAGCACCAGTACTACCTGTATAGAATATTAAATGGCGCAAATACGGAAGGCGCGATTACACCACAGCCCTATGGAACCTATACTTATTATGTAAGAGTGAACGGTCCGATATATAGAGATGATGGAATGGCTATCGAAATAGTCGGTGTGCCTAAATATCAGATATTGAAACTGGAGTATTTCGACGGCTCATATGATACCTATCACTATAATCAATATTACATGATAGACAGGATAGAACAATACGATAATGCCGGAAGCCACAAGGCCACCATACAATATCTGAAGCCGGACTGGACCCAAGGCGTATTTCCCCAGACCCGCATAGACACCGTAGTTCATTATGAGACGATAGACGGTGTAAAGAGGGTGAAATACGTTGACAGGTATGAGTATCTGGCCTGGCAAAGTCAGGGCGGCACAGGCAGCGGAAGCGTTATCATAGTGAAGAGATACCGGGGCGATGTTTATATAGAAGGTGCGCAACCCCTTTGCATATTCTGCTATGAAGGCCAACCCGGACTCGAAAAACTTGTGCGATGCACCTTCGCAGACGGCACCCTTATAACATACAGTGACAACCTTGCCCGCGAGGTCTTCGCGAAAGGCGCAAACACCGAGCAGCCTATCATGAGATTCCGCTATGAGATGGACAAATACGGAAATATCCTATCTACCACCGTTATCTATGCTGATGGAAGATCGGCTGAATTCAAGGGCTTAGCCGACCCCGTAGATATAGTAGTAGGATATATGGGCGAAATAGATGAGCTGATCGGGATAGCGGAGAAATTCCTGAAGGAGACATTTAATCCGGATAAGCTTGAGTTGATCGATTGGCGCATTCAGAACGGAATATTGCGCGCGGCATTTTCCATAGGCGGTGACTATGGGATGGTTATAAACATAACCGTGGATATGAATACAGGCGCGCCAAACATGAATGAGGCGCTCAAAGACGTTGCCCTAAAGACAAGAGAGGATATAGCAAGGAGGACAGGGGTAGATATGGGAGAGGTACATATAAATGGCATCTCCCCGGCCCTTGCAATCTGTTATACAAACTATGGCGCTACAGCTTATATGGTGAGTGCCCGTGTTGATAACTATACCCTTATGCTGGAATACAAAAAATATGACTACCCAAGGATATACGGTGAATTGCAGGATGAGAGTAAGACCATGTTCTTCTACCCTTACCCTCCTTACGGACCCCCGGCCTCCCCGGTTGTCACCCTGAAATCCTTCGTTGACGAAAGGACCGGAAGAGACTATGTAAAGGAGGCGCAGGAGGGCATACTTGCGCTTTTCAACCCGGAGAGCAGTGATATTGCGGTAAACTACTGGCGCATGAGCGATGGAACGCTTACGCTTAACATGTTATTGCATAATAGCGAGTATCCATTCGGGCTATATGTAGCCGGCAGGGATATTCCGGTCAATGTAAATCTTGAAACAGGCGAGATAAAGATAAAGGAGCAGATAGTAGAGGCTGTAAAGCATACCCGCCTAGAGGTATCGGAAAGCCTGGACCTGGCATATGATGATGTCCACGTAAACGAGGTCACCAGAGGAATGCCGGTATTTATATTGAACACCATCGAGCCTTACATTCCGGAAGAATTTTATTTTCTCATTGTCTCTACGCCGCAATTTAAACTTGCCCTTAAATGCACAACCGGTAACGACGAATACGGTGATAACAAAATCCACCTTGAACTTACCTCGCTTACAAATAGAGAGACAGGGGTGGACCTTGTGCGGATCACAAAGGAGGACATGGTGGACAGGTTCAAAGACATAGAATACCGGGCGATACACATCGAGGAGTTTTCAGTTGAGGATAATTCAACGGAAGGAAGGAGCGTTGCGAGGTTTTCGATAGACGTTGAAGGAAGCGAGGCGAAATATATATACAGGCTTGATTCGGCGACAGGCGAGATTTTAAGCATTCTGATCGGTATCAGGATGCTCGATAAAGAAGTGCTGTTCGATGTCACCGACAAGCTGATAAGCGTCGAAGAATTAATCGAGAAGATGAAGCAGCTCGAAGAGAAAAAAATGGGGACAGAAAATATAGACTCGGAAACACTGCAAAGAAAAGCCATAGGTGACGAAGTGCAAAGGCAGGCAAATAATCCGCTCTTCTCAAAAGAGATGGCCGGTGTGAATGAGGAGATACCGCCCGTACAAAAATAAGATCTATATTTGCATAACGCCAAAAAGAGGGGTCTTTAAACAGAAAGGCCCCTCTTTTTTTGTGCCTGCCAAAAGAATTTATTTTTACGGAGATTCGGCGTATAATACCCATATGTCAAAAGAGAGATATATCGCCCATGTTGATATGGACGCGTTTTTCGCGGCGATTGAACAGCGAGATGATCCTGGACTTCGCGGAAAGCCCGTCATCGTAGGAGCCGATCCTAAAGGCGGCAAAGGCCGAGGGGTTGTGTCGACGTGTTCCTATGAAGCCAGAAAATTCGGCATCCATTCCGCCATGCCCATCTCCATCGCTTACAGAAAATGCGCCCACGGTATTTTTTTGCCGGTGGACGCGGAGAAATACAGCAGGGTTTCGCACAAGATGTATGATATTCTTTATGATTTTACTCCGGAAATAGAACCGATAAGCATTGATGAGGCCTTCCTGGATATAAGCGCCAGCCACCACCTCTTCGGCGGCCCGCAGAAACTCTGTCAATCGATAAAATCCCGGATAAAAGATGATATAGGGTTAACGGCTTCGATAGGCCTTGCCCCGACAAAGATGGCGGCAAAGATCGCCTCTGATTTAAAGAAACCCGATGGCTTTGTCGAAGTCGCAGAAGAGAATTTGCTCGATTTTCTCCGGCCGCTGGATATTTCAAAATTATGGGGCCTGGGCGCGAAATCCGAGCGCTTACTGCGCGGCATGAACATTAACACTGTAGGCGATCTTGCCAAAATGGATATAAATGAGTTAGAGGATCTCTTTGGCAAGAACGGCGCACACTTCTGGAATTTGGCCAATGGCATAGACGAAAGAGAGGTTGAAACCGCTTGCGGGGCGAAATCTGTCAGCAATGAGGTCACGTTTGATAGCGATACTTCGGATAAGGAAAAGATAGAAGGCGCGCTAATGCTGCTTTGCGAAAAGGTATCGAGCCGCCTGAGGCAGGATGGCCTTAAAGGTAAGACAATTACTTTGAAGATACGCCTTCAAGGTTTTTACACTTTTACCCGGGCAGTTACCGTAGAAGTTCCGAACAATTTTGCGGATGTGCTTTACAAAGAGGCCAAAAGACTCTATAATAGATTTGATACTAAAGGCAAGAGGGTGCGGTTGGTCGGAGTCAGGGTTTCCAATCTTTTCCCGGCATCTCTTCAGAATAGCCTCTTCGAAAAATACACCGATAAAAAAATAGAGAATATCCATAAGGCCGTTGATAAAATAAAAGAAAAATTCGGAGACACGTCAATTCACAGGGCGACTCAAATGGAGATATGACTTTATTCATAGGTACGGATTTGACCATCAGCGTCTTTGGTCTTTGCGATTCGATTCGACGTATTATTAAAGGAGGATGACATGGATGATTTTGAAAAACCGGAAGACCTTTTTAAAAACCCCGACGATTTTCTCAAGGATGCCGGCAAAAAACTGCAGAATTTAAAGGGGATAATACCCGTGGCGGTCGCGGCCATTTTTATTGCGGTAGCTCTTTTCGGCAGCTTCTATTCGGTAGGCCCGGATGAGGTAGGCATTATAAGGTTCTTCGGAAAATATGTGAGGACAACCAATCCCGGGCTTCATCTTAAGATACCGTTCGCAGAGAAGGTAAATAAGGTAAAAGTAAAATACATATTTAAGGAGGAATTCGGTTTTCGCACGACCAGGCCGGGGATCGTCAGCCAATACTCGCCTAAGGAGTATTTCGAGGAATCATTAATGCTGACAGGGGATCTGAACGTTCTTATAGTTGAGTGGATTGTCCAATTTAAGATAAAGGATCCGGTAAGGCTCCTTTTCAATATAAGAAATCCGCAAAGGACTATACGAAATATATCAGAAGCCGTTATGAGGCAGGTTGTAGGTGATAATACGGTAAGTGAAGTTCTTACGACTCGCAGAGTGGAGATAAACCAGGCGGTGCAGGAGAAGATGCAGGATATACTTGATTCTTACCAGAGCGGCGTACAGATCGTGACGGTAAAATTGCAGGATGTGAACCCGCCCGACGAAGTTAAGCCGTCTTTTAACGAGGTCAATGAGGCAAAGCAGGAAAAAGAGAAGGTCATAAATCAGGCCTGGGAGGAATATAATAAGCTTATTCCGAAGGCCAGGGGCGAGGCGGAAAAGACGATAAAGGAGGCCGAGGGATACGCTCTTAATAGAATCAATAGGGCAAAAGGCGATGCCGTAAAATTCATCGATACATGGGAAGCATATAAGGGCGCCAAGGAAGTTACGAAAAAGCGGCTCTATCTTGAGGCGATGAATGAAATTTTACCAAAAGCCGGAAAGAAATTTGTAGTCGATTCCGAACAGAAATCGATACTGCCTCTTCTTGATTTAAACGGGGGGAAATGACTTAAACGCGGAAAGATATACGCAGATCATATGCCTATGGCGGAATATCGGCGAGAATCAGCGTTAAATAAAAAACATACAATACGGGGAGACAATAAATGAAACAGATTTTATCTCTTGTAGTTGCGGGTGTAATTATCATAAGCGCCCTTATCATAACCGGCGCGGTATACACGATCAATGAAACAGAACAGGTCGTGGTGACACAGTTCGGAGAACCGATGGGCAAGCCCATTACAAAGGCCGGGCTCCATTTTAAGATACCCTTTATCCAGCAGGCCAATTATTTTGAAAAAAGGATACTGGAATGGGACGGAAACCCCAACCAGATACCGACCAAAGATAAGAAATATATCTGGGTCGATACGACTGCGCGTTGGAGGATAGTGGATGCGCTGAAATTCCTGCAGTCCGTGACCACCGAAACAGGGGCACATGCAAGGTTGGATGATATAGTTGATTCGGCTACGAGAGATTTCATAACTAGCCATAATCTTGTTGAAATTGTAAGGAATACGAACAGGATTATCGAAGAACGTTCGGCTGAAAAAGAAAAAGAAACCGATGGCCCTGATCAGATTGCGGGAGAGATAGAAAAGATCGATTTCGGCAGGGATACCCTTACCCGAGGTATAATACTTGAAGCGGCGAAAATTGTGCCTCAGTACGGCATAGAACTTATAGATGTGAGGATAAAAAGGATAAACTATGTTTCTGATGTCCAGAAAAAAGTATTTGAGAGAATGATATCAGAGAGAAAGAGGGCAGCCGAACAATACCGTTCAGAGGGGCAGGGCAAAAAAGCGGAAATAGAAGGCCAGATGGCAAAGGAGCTCAACCAGATTCGCTCCGAGGCATATAAAGTAGCCGAAGAGATCAAGGGGAAAGCCGATGCCCAAGCCATCGAAATATATGCAGATGCTTACAACAGAGACCCTGACTTTTACTCGTTTCTGAAAACACTGGATACATACAGGAATACAATTGACAAAGATACTACGGTAATTTTGACTACAAACAGCGAGTATTTGACATATCTTAAAGATACCTCGCAAGCGGCGCGTCAATAATATGAAATAGTTGCAGCGATTTTTTTGCTTTTAAAAAGTAGATTACGCGATTCTTTGCTTGTGAAATATGCAACCCAGATTAGGGAAATTGAACTTTCAATCGCTGCGATCTTTTCTCAAATCTCTGCAATTACCTTAAAAGTAATGAATGATTACAGTGATTCTTTGCTTCTAAAAAGACGCAATCTAGATTACGAAGATTTAAATCACTGCAATCTTCCCTCAAATCTCTTTAATCTCTTTAGAACAATTTAAATATTTAAATTGATATTAGTCTTGAAAAAAGTTAGATTTTGTGATATACTATATAATGCCGATAAAGGTAAACTGCGGGAAACCGCAGGACATTCCGAACAACTTCTTTCGGGGAAAGATTGTTTGGAATCCCGATGAAATCCAATAAATATACCTTCATCGGGACAAAGCTGCAGACCTAAATCATCCATGGCAAGCCTCAATTCACAGGAGGCGTTGAAAGTCATGGTCGATAGGGTGGCTGAGTTGCCGACATAAATGGTAGTGACAATATCACGCAAAGTCTGCCAAATGTCATTTACCCTTTATCGGCGGACTTATTTATAATGATTCCGATAATCCCAGGAGATTGATTCTTGGGATTTTTTTGTTTATCTTTATAGCTTTCCTAAACACAGATCACGAGTATCCTCCACCTAATTCAGTGTCCTCAAAAATGGTTGACAATCTTTTACCATGTCATGTATACTATATATCTCTTATTTTACTCATAGTATGATTATATATTGACAAAGGCGTTGTAAATTTAACCACAACTACACGTAGGAGAAAAAGTTATGAAAAGCGATAGAGTCAAGAAAGGTTTGGAGAGAATGCCAAACAGGGCGCTTTTATACGGAACAGGTATATCGCCTTCTGTAATGGGCAAGCCATTTATCGGAGTTGCCTCTAGTTTCACAGACCTGATCCCGGGTCACGTTGGAATGCGCAGGCTGGAGCGCTTTATTGAACGCGGCATATGCGCAGGCGGCGGGGTACCCTTTATTTTTGGAATACCCGGTGTCTGCGATGGCATAGCGATGGGGCATGTCGGGATGAAATATTCGCTTGCCTCGAGAGAACTCATAGCGGATGCGGTTGAGATCGTATGCAAGGCCCATCAGCTGGACGGACTTCTGTGCCTTACTAATTGTGACAAGATTACGCCGGGTATGCTTATGGCGATAGCGAGACTTAACATACCGGCTATTGTCGTTACCGCGGGAGCCATGATTTCAGGGAATTATAACTTTAAGCGTCTAAGTCTTGTCAGGGATACTTTTGAAGCTATCGGGAGATACACTAACGGCAAGATGAAGAAAGAAGAACTGGAGGCCTTGGAGCTGTGTGCCTGCCCCGCTCAAGGGTCGTGTCAGGGCCTATATACGGCAAATTCCATGGCCTGTATTACCGAGACATTGGGCATGAGCCTTCCCGGTTGCGGCACGTCTTTGGCCGGCTCCGCCAAAAAAGAGAGAATCGCTTATGAATCAGGCGTAAAAGTGGTAAATTTCGCGAGAAGAAATATATTACCGAGAACGATTATGGTGCCCCAGGCTTTCGAGAATGCCATTATAATGGATATGGCGCTGGGCGGCTCTACCAATACGGTTTTGCATCTTATGGCTATAGCTAAAGAGGCGGGAGTCGATTTGAAACTCGAACGTTTCGATCAGATTAGCAGGTCTACCCCCCACATTACAAATTTGAGGCCGGGCGGAGAATATTTTATGGAAGACCTTGAATACGCAGGGGGGGTCCCTGCTGTCATGAAAAGGCTCATACAGGTGTTGAATAATGTCCGGACAGCAAGCGACATGACCATACAACAGATTGCCGCTAAAGCCGAAATTTTTAATGAGGATGTCATAAGAAGCGTAAATAATCCTTACAGCAAGGAGGGCGGTATTTTTATTCTTAAAGGCAACATAGCGCCTGACGGCGCGGTTGTGAAACAGTCGGCTATAAGCAAGAAGAACATACATTTTAAAGGAAAAGCCAAGGTTTTCAATTCTGAGGAAG
>MHFD01000053.1:35379-36702 GCA_001804045.1 Omnitrophica bacterium RBG_13_46_9 | reverse complement strand
TTATGGGCAAAAAGATTAAGAAGGGCGACTGTGTCGTTATTAGATACGAAGGACCGCGCGGCGGACCCGGTATGAGAGAGATGCTCGGCCCTACGGCAGCCATAGCAGGATTAGGATTGGGAGAGGAAGTGGCTCTTATTACGGATGGCAGATTTTCGGGAGGGACACGAGGCATATGCGTCGGCCATATTTCGCCCGAAGCGGCTTCACGCGGAGCGCTTTCCATCGTAAAAGACGGCGATGAGATCGTAATCGACATGAAGAAGAGGAATATCGACATAGTCTTGAGTTCACGCCAGATAAATGATAGATTTGCGTCTTGGATGGAGCCGAAACCCAAAATTGATGAGGGTTATCTGGCAAGATATGCGAAGATGGTAAGCTCTGCAAGCGAGGGGGCGGTATTTAAAAGTTGACATGTTAACGTGTTACATATATCAGCGCGCAAGCTGATGGAGTATAACGGAGTTGGATAATGAGTAAGATGACAGGTGCGAAAATAGTTTTGGAGTCATTAAAGAACGAAAAAGTAAAAGTTTTCTTCGGCTATCCCGGTGGGTCTGTTTTGCCGTTTTTCGATGCGCTGTATGATGTTAAAGAGCCGCGTTTCATCCTGACCAGGCACGAACAGGGCGCGGCGCACGCCGCCGACGGCTACGCCCGTGCGACGGGAGAGGTAGGGGTGTGTGTGGCTACTTCGGGTCCGGGGGCTACAAATCTGGTTACCGGAATAGCCACCGCTTACATGGATTCTATCCCTATCGTCGCTATTACGGGTCAGGTTAAGACATTTCTTATCGGAAATGACGCTTTTCAGGAAGCGGACATAACAGGTATTACCAGGCCTATTACCAAGCATAATTTTCTCGTGAAGGACGTTAAAGAGCTGGCGCAGACCGTAAAAGAAGCATTTCACATTGCGCGGACAGGAAGGCCCGGGCCCGTTGTGATAGATTTGCCCGTGGATGTGCAAAATGCTTCATGTGACTTCCATTATCCGAAAGAGGTTTCTATACGGGGGTATAAACCGACTTTAGAAGGCCATAAAGGGCAGATAAAGAGGATCGCAAAGGCGATAGAAAATAGCAAAAAACCGATCCTTTATGTCGGTGGAGGAATAGTGATTTCAGACGCTAGCTACGAACTTATGGAACTGGTGAAAAAGACGCATATACCCGTTACGACGACACTAATGGGGATGGACGCTTTTCCGGGTACTCACGCACTGAGCCTTGGGATGCTCGGAATGCACGGCACCGTTTACGCCAATCATGCCATACAGGATTCCGATTTGATAATAGCCGTAGGCGCGAGGTTTGACGA
>MHFD01000053.1:32596-35365 GCA_001804045.1 Omnitrophica bacterium RBG_13_46_9 | reverse complement strand
AGATCGATGAGTTCGCCCCACACGCGAAGATAGCCCATATTGACATCGACCCTTCGAGCGTCAGTAAAAATGTAAAAGTTGACATACCTTGCATAGGGGATGCAAAACATGTTTTAAAAGAGCTAAATAAGATTGTGAAAAAGAAGCCCGATATAGACAATTGGCTGGAGAAGGTAAAGGGCTGGAAGGATAAGGCGCCTTTGACATATAAAAATGACAGCAGGCTTAGGCCCCAGTACGTCGTGGAAGAGATTTATCACGCGACAAAAGGAGAGGCTATTATAACCACAGAAGTGGGGCAGAATCAGATGTGGGCGGCGCAATATTACAAGTACACCAAGCCGCGAACGTTTCTTAGTAGCGGCGGACTGGGCACCATGGGTTACGGTTTTCCAGCCGCCATAGGCGCAAAAGCCGGGAAGCCCGATAAGATGGTATTCGATATCGCGGGCGACGGCTCTATTCAAATGAACATCCAGGAATTGGCCACAGCGGTGCTTAATAAGATACACGTCAAGATAGCCGTTTTGAATAATTGTTATCTCGGTATGGTCCGGCAATGGCAGGAACTGTTTTACAAGAAGAGGTATTCTTATACCTATTTGAATACCTACAATTGTCCGGATTTGGTCAGGGTCGCGCAGAGTTACGGCGCTTGCGGAATACGTGTGACAAAAAAAGAGGATGTGAGAAAAGCCATAGATGAAGCGATAAAAGAGCCGAACACGGTTTTGATAGATTTTATGGTAGAGGAAGAGGAAAACGTCATGCCGATGGTTCCTGCGGGCGAAGCGATTAATAGGATGATCGGAGGCATGGCCTAGGTTCGATATAGCACGTACGTAGGACGTAGGACGTAGGACGTGGGACGATTCGTTATAGCACGTTAGGTAATAGGTAGTAGGTTGTAGGGAGAAATTTCGGGAGGTTGCAAACACGAAAAAGCAATCCTAAGAAACCTTAAGAAACTTTCGATAATATATAAGCAACATCTGCAACCTATGAAACCTTTGAAACCTATGCAACATAAAACGGGAGCAACCTTAAGAAATATTAAGCAACATCAAGAAACCTTAAGAAACTTTCGAATATACGCAAAATACAGGTCAGGTGAAGTGGCGACCATTACAGAGAGCTATAATTATAATTGAAGAGGGTTAAGAAATGAGCAAGTTTACGCTTTCGGTGTTAGTTGAGAATAAGTTCGGTGTCTTAGCCAGGGTATCGGGTCTTTTCAGCGCGCGAGGATTTAACATTGATTCCCTTGCCGTAGCCGAAACAGAAGATCCAACCACATCAAGAATAACTATGGTTGTAGATGCGGACGAAAGAATTCTGGAGCAGATCAAAAAACAGCTGAATAAGCTGATAGATGTTATAAAGATCGTAGACCTGACAAGAGAAGATTGCATAGACAGAGAGCTCGTGTTGGTAAAAGTGAAGATTGAGCCGAAAAGCAGGGATAAAATAATGCAGGTCTTGGATAGCCTAAACGCCAAAGTTGTCGATATGGGTAAGGAGTCCTTGACCGTTGAGGAGACAGGCGATACCAAGAAGATAAACGCAACTTTGGAGCTTCTGAGACCGTTCGGCATAGCCGAGATAGTCCGTACCGGACGGATAGCCATCCAGGCGGAGAAGAAGTAAACACGTATATATAGATACGAAGGACGAAGGACGAAGGACGATTCGAGCATAAACTAATCGTCCATCGTCCGAGCGACCTAAGGGAGCGGTCGTCCATCATCCATCGTAACGTAAGAAACTGGGAGGGTAAACATGGCGAAGATATATCACGATAAAGATACCAGTCTCAATTTTATTAAAAATAAAAAGATAGCCGTAATCGGCTATGGCATTCAGGGCCGCGGTCAGGGCTTGAATCTTAGGGATTCCGGTCTTGATGTAATTGTGAGCGAGCTGGAAGGGACGGAGAACTATAGGAACGCACTGGAGGATAATTTTAAACCGGTTACGGCGGCTGTCGCAGCAAAAGATGCGGATATTATCCAGATACTTACTCAGGACCATGTTCAGGCAAAGGTGTATAAAGAGGCAATCGAGCCGAATTTAAAACCGGGCAAAGCGCTGATTTTTTCACATGGATTTAACATTCATTTCAAGCAGATTGTACCGCCTAAAGATATCGATGTATTTATGGTCGCTCCGAAAGGTCCGGGCGCGTTGGTCAGGCAGCAGTATAAGGAAGGAAAGGGCGTTCCATGTCTCGTCGCCGTGTTTCAGGACGCTACGGGAAACGCGCTTAAGCTGGCGCTTGCTTATGCGAAGGCCATAGGTGGCGCAAGGGCGGGTGTTATTGAGACTACTTTCAAGGAAGAAACGGAGACCGACCTTTTTGGGGAACAAACCGTCCTTTGCGGCGGAGCCAGCGAGCTTATAAAAGCCGGCTTCGATACATTGGTAGAAGCGGGATACCAGCCGGAGATAGCTTATTTTGAATGTCTCCATGAGCTGAAGCTTATAACGGATCTGATATACGCGGAAGGTATACAGGGGATGCGGAAGAGGGTTTCGGATACGGCTGAATACGGGGACCTGACGAGGGGGACAAGGGTCATAAACAAAAACACAAGAACTGTAATGAAAGAGATTTTAAAAGAGATACAGACAGGCAAGTTCGCCAAGGAGTGGATCGAGGAGAACAAGAAGGGAAGGCCTCTATTTAACAAGCTGTCCCGGGAACAGGATATGCATCCGATAGAGGAAGTCGGCAGAAGATTGCGCAAGA
Source organism: Omnitrophica bacterium RBG_13_46_9 (assembly GCA_001804045.1). GTDB lineage: Bacteria > Omnitrophota > Gorgyraeia > JABMRN01 > RBG-13-46-9 > RBG-13-46-9. The sequence goes on along the minus strand of MHFD01000053.1, from coordinate 32,616 downwards.
TGATGCCGTGGATGAAGGAA
>MHFD01000053.1:31451-32391 GCA_001804045.1 Omnitrophica bacterium RBG_13_46_9 | reverse complement strand
GCCTGCACGTATTCTTGGCGACCTCCGAGATCCACATGAAATATAAGCTTAAGAAAGCCGAGAGCGAAATTTTAAAAGCGGCTGTCTGGGCGGTCAAATACGCGAAACGCAAGACAGAAGATATTGAATTTTCCCCTGAGGACGCATCGCGCACGGATAAAAAATTCCTGTATCAGGTTTTAGAGGCCGTCATCGACGCCGGTGCTACGACGGTTAATATTCCCGATACGGTAGGTTATGCCATACCCCACGAATTCGGCGCTCTTATAAAAGGCATAAAAGAAAACGTTCCCAATATACATAAGGCGGTTATCAGCGTTCACTGTCACAATGACCTGGGTCTTGCCGTAAGCAACTCTCTGGAAGCGGTGTTAAATGGCGCCAGGCAGATAGAATGCACGATTAACGGCCTGGGTGAAAGAGCGGGTAATGCATCTTTGGAAGAGGTAGTTATGTCCATTGCGACACGTAAGGACATATTTAACTTCGTAACCAGCATAAGGACGAACGGGATATATAAGACCTCCAGGCTTGTCAGCAAGCTTACGGGTATCTATGTGCAACCCAACAAGGCTATCGTGGGCGCAAACGCGTTTGCCCACGAGGCGGGCATCCATCAGGACGGACTTTTGAAGGAACGCCGGACATATGAAATCATAAAACCGCAGGATGTAGGTTTCGGGGAGACAAGACTTGTCTTAGGCAAGCATTCCGGCCGGCATGCCCTAACGACTAGGCTGAAAAAATTAGGTTATAGATTGACCGACAAGGAGCTTGACAAGGCCTTCAGGAAATTTAAAGACTTAGCGGACAAGAAAAAGGAGATTTTCGACGAAGACCTGGCCACTATCGTGGAGGATGAAATAGGGACCACCCCCGAAATATACAAACTTGTCAGTTTTTACATATTGAGCGGAAACAAAGTTACGCCAAGCGCGAC
>MHFD01000053.1:25705-31171 GCA_001804045.1 Omnitrophica bacterium RBG_13_46_9 | reverse complement strand
GAAAGCTTTTCGGGTATAATACGGATTGTCGTGGTTTTATCGAAACGCTGAAAGGAAAAAAACCCGGCGATCTGGATTTTAACCCTAAAGGAAAAAACGTTTTTATATTCGGTGCTGGCGGAGCGGCCAGATCCGTTGTTTATGGCCTTATGGACCTGGGGGCAAGAAGGATTGCGATAGCAGATATAGACATGGAAAAGTGCGAACGTTTAGCCTCATGTGCTATAAATAAACATAATAAAGGCAATTCCTTAATAACGGTTGTAAAAGAAGAAAGTAAATACGAAGAATTTATTTCAAAATCAGACCTTTTAGTTAACGCCACAGGATGCGGCATAAAAGACGACGACCCCCGGCTTTTTGATTATAAACATATCCAGGAAAGGCTTTATGTCATAGATCTGATTTATGCCAAAGATACGCCTCTTGTAAAAGAGGCGCGCTCTCGGGGGGCAAAAGCGGTTAAAGGCACAAATATGCTGTTGTATCAGGCGCTGGAGGCTTTTAGGATCTGGACGGGTACCGAACCGCCTGTCGAGGTTATGAGAGAAGCGCTTTTGAGCGGGTTGAAAGACAATAAAATATGAGCTATGCCTCCCGGCAGGCATGGGCGACGGCGGGAAACATTTTTTTGTCATTTATCAGAAGTTATCCGTGGCCTTGTGACTATTTCAGATTATGAATTTCATGGAGAATTCGGTTATGACGGCTATCTTGCTATTCATCATAGGAGCTATTGTAGGCAGCTTCTTAAACGTATGTATATATAGGTTGCCAAGGAAAGAGTCTATAATGGCGCCGCGTTCTTTCTGTCCATCCTGCAGGGCAGCGATACTGTGGTATTATAACATTCCGATTCTGAGTTTCCTGATGTTAAGAGGGAGATGCAAATTTTGCAGAGGTAGAATCCCCCCCAGGTATCTTATAGTTGAAGTCCTTTCAGGTGTCGTGTGTGTTCTGTTCTTTTTGGGATTTGGCCTTACAATAAAATTCTTTATTTTGTGGTTTTTCTCGAATGCCCTTATAGTAGTGTCGTTTATCGACCTCGAATTCCTAGAGATCCCGGATGCCATTACCCTGCCGGGGATAGCGGCTGGTTTGTGCCTGGCAACCTTATATCCTCCTTTGATTAATGAGGTCAGGGGTGTATACTCTTTTCTGAATTCTTTTATCGGTGTTATCGCAGGCGGGGGCAGCATCTATCTTCTGGGTTTCATAGGAGAATTCATCTTCAAAAAAGAGGCAATGGGCGGCGGAGATGTCAAGCTTCTGGCTATGATCGGCTCGTTTATCGGATGGAAACTGGTTATCTTGACTTTTTTCCTCGCGCCTTTTTTTGGCTCTATAGTGGGCATTGCGCTTAAGATTAAAGAAGGCAAGGCCACCATTCCGTATGGACCGCATCTGTCCTTGGCGGCGCTGGTGGCTGTGTTTTACGGGGAAGATATTTTAAGGAAATTTTTTTTATTATGAAATAGAAATTCACAAAATTATCAATTTTATAAACAGCTGTTATAAAAAAGGAGTAGGTCATGAATATACGCTACTTGACGGCAGGCGAGTCGCACGGAAAGGCGCTTGTCTCGATTATAGAAGGGATCCCGAAAGGTCTGAAGCTCGATATAGGGTTCATAGATGAGGAACTTGCCAGGCGAATGAAAGGCTTTGGTCGTGGAGGCAGGATGCTTATTGAGAAAGATAAAGTCGAGATTCTATCCGGGACCAGAAAAGGGAAGACTTTAGGCAGCCCCATTGCGCTACTGATCAGAAACAGGGATTTTAAAATAGAAATCCTTCCGTCTATCAGTTGTCCGCGTCCAGGCCATGCGGATCTGGCGGGCGCGCTTAAGTTTGGAGAGAGGGATATACGAGACATACTGGAAAGGGCCAGCGCCCGCGAAACCGCCTCAAGAGTGGCGGCAGGCGCTTTGACAAAGACGCTGCTTAAGGAATTCGGTATTAGCTTCCTAAGCCACGTCATTATGATAGGAATGGTGAAATCGGAAAAAAGGCTTGCATTCGATAAGATACGCTTCTTTGCGGAAAAATCCCCCGTAAGGTGCGCTGATAAAGATATATCACGGCTTATGTGTTCTGAGATCAAAAAGGCCGCGAATTCCGGTGACACATTAGGCGGAGTTTTTGAGGTAATCATAAACGGTGCCCCTCCCGGCCTGGGCAGTTACACCCAGTGGGATAGACGTTTGGACGGCAATCTCGCCAGAGCCGTCATGTCTATTCCCGGCGTTAAGGGCTTTGAGATAGGTTCCGGATTTGAGGCGGCTCTAAGCCGGGGTTCCAGGGTACATGACAAGATTTTTTTTGACAATAAACGGAATAGATTTTCAAGAAAGAGCAATAATGCCGGCGGCATAGAAGGCGGTATTACCAATGGGGAAGACATAATTTTTAGAGCCGCCATGAAACCCATAGCCACTTTAAAAAAGCCCTTAGACTCGGTGGACATAAATACCAAAAAATGCAAAAAAGCGCAGGTGGAGAGAGCGGATGTGTGCGTCGTGCCCTCTTGTGGGGTTATCGCGGAAAGTGTCTGCGCCATAGAAATAGCTTGCGCCATGGTAGAGAAGTTCGGCGGTGATTCCATCTCGGAGATGAAGCGGAATTACGAAGGATATATGAAGCAGTTGAGGGAGATATAAGTGTCTAGCGATTTGCGGCTAGAAAAAGAGGTTCTAACATCTTTCTAGACGCTAGACGCTTCCGCCGGAAGGCGGATCCGCCCTTTGGCGGAAGACGCTAGACGCTATTATGAAGAATATTGTCCTAGTCGGATTCATGGGTACAGGTAAGACGCGGATTGCGAAAATGCTGTCCGAAAGGCTTAATATGGATTATGTGAGCACTGACGATCTTGTCGAGGAAAAAGAAAAAACCCCTATATCGGAGATATTTTCGAAAAAAGGCGAGGACTATTTTAGGAGAGCGGAAAAATATGCCGTTAAGAAGGCCTCGCTTATGGAAAATATCGTGCTTGACACAGGAGGCGGTGTTGTCATAGATCCTGAGAATGTAGAGAATCTCAAGAAAAATGGCGTTGTCATATGTTTATGGGCAGAGCCAGAGATCATCCTGGAACGGACAAAAAGATATGCGCACAGGCCGCTATTAAATGTCGATAGCCCCCTAGGTAAGATTAAGGAGCTTCTGGCGATTAGGGAGCCTTTTTACAAACGGGCCGGTTATCACATCGATACTTCCAAGATGTCCGCTGAGCAGGTTGCAGACGAAATAGAAAGGATTGCGGGAAGATGCACATAGAGACAACTAAAAAGCTTAAACAGATATATGATAGGTTTTCGGAATCGACAAAGCCCATCCATAGGGCGTATTTAGAGTCCATCCATGCCTTGGTTAAATTTGCGGAGATGAGAGACCCATGCACAAAGGGGCATTCTTTTAATGTGGCAAGGTATTCTGTATTATTATCGGAAAATATGGGTTTGGCAAAAAGCTATATAGAGATTATCAAGCTTGCCGCTATCCTTCATGACGTGGGGAAAATAGGGATAAAAGAGAATGTGCTTGTTAAAAATGGCCCTTTGACCAAAAAAGAATATGCGGAGGTAAAAAAACACCCCGGATTCGGCGTGAGGATCATTAAGCCGCTTCGGTTTTTTAACGATGTAATACCGATGATGAAGCACCATCACGAGAATTATGATGGCACAGGCTATCCGGACGGCTTGAAAGGGGAAGACATTCCCCTCGGGGCAAGGATTTTAGCTATAGCCGATGTCTATGACGCCTTAGTAAGCACCAGGAGCTACCGAAAAGCGTTTTCAGAGAAAGTCGTGCTTGAGATGATGAAGAAAGAGGGCGGAAAGAAATTCGACCCCGAACTTCTGAAAATATTTATTGACTCTATTTCTCCTAAAGCAAGAGAAAGAAGAGGAAGTGGAAGTAACAAAAATAGACAAAAACAGCAAAGCATATCCCGATAATCTAAAGAGTATCTTTAACCCCCCTGAAGAGCTTTTTGTGAGCGGTCAGATTCTGCCGTCCGATGATAATGCGGTTGCGGTAGTCGGCACGAGAACACCGACATATTACGGGCTGGAGCAATCCGAAAAGATATCGTATGAATTGGCCTCAAGAGGCATAACGATTATAAGCGGGATGGCCCGGGGTATCGATAGCGCCGCGCATAGAGGGGCTATCAGGGCAAGGGGCAGGACTATCGCTGTCATGGGAAGCGGGCACGGGCATATTTATCCTCCGGAAAACAGGGGTCTGTACGAAGATATAGTTAAAAACGGAGCCGTTATATCAGAGTTCCGGCAGGATATGCCGCCTTTAAAAGCGAATTTCCCGCGCAGGAACAGGATCATAAGCGGTATGTCGAAAGGCGTAGTCGTGGTTGAGGCAGCGGAAAGAAGCGGGGCCTTAATTACGGTTGATTTTGCCCTTGAGCAAGGCAGAGAGGTTTTTGCCATGCCTGGTAATATAAGCTCTATGAAAAGCAGCGGCACAAACCGTCTTATAAAAGAAGGGGCTAAACTCATAGAGGATGTGCGGGATATACTGGATGAACTTAGGTATGCCGTTGATATAGGGCAGGCAGACAACAGCGTACAAAATGCCGGATCAGGTGACCGGGTGATTGATATGTCGTCCGATGAAAAAACGATATTCGGCATATTGAACGATATGCCGAAGTCGATCGACGAAATCTCAAGAATCGCGGATTTCCCCGTGCATAAGGTATCAGAGGTCTTGCTTAGGCTGGAATTAAAACGTCTTATCAGGACGATGCCCGGCAAGAATTTTGTGAGGGTATAAATATGTCAAAAAGAGCAGTGGTTATAGTGGAATCACCGGCCAAGGCTAAGACGATCAATAAGATCCTCGGAGCCGGGTATATTGTCCTATCCAGCATGGGGCACATAGTGGATTTGCCTCCGAGTAAGATGGGGATAGATATCGAGAACGATTTCAAACCCGAATACATCGTTATTCCGGAAAGAAGGAAATACCTGGCAAGATTGAAAAAGGAAACAAAGAAAAGAGAGATCATTTATCTGGCAGCTGATCCGGACCGGGAAGGGGAGGCGATAAGCTGGCATCTTAAAAACCAGCTCGGCAAAGGAAAAAAAGTCTTCAGGGTCTCGTTCGACGAAATCACGGCGACGGCCGTAAGCGGTGCTTTTAAAAACCCACGCTCCATTGATATGAACCTTGTCAACGCCCAGCAGACCCGACGTATTCTGGACAGGATTGTCGGATATAATCTCAGTCCCCTTCTTTGGAAGAAGGTCACCAGGGGCCTCTCGGCCGGCAGGGTGCAGTCTGTAGCGGTCAGGCTTGTCGTGGAAAGAGAAGATGAGATACGGAAATTCATTCCTCAAGAATATTGGGATATAGAGGCGCTCTTGATGAAAAAGACCGGAGAGCGCAGGTCTTTCACGACCGCGTTGGAAAAAATAGACGGGAAGGATTTTCATATCC
>MHFD01000053.1:24116-25634 GCA_001804045.1 Omnitrophica bacterium RBG_13_46_9 | reverse complement strand
ATATGAGAACCGACTCAGTCAGGGTGTCGAACGATGCGCAGAATGCCGCAAAGGAGTATATACTTAGGGTTCACGGCGAAAAATATTATCCGTCCAAGCCGAATGTATACAAGTCTAAAAAGAGTGCGCAAGAAGCCCACGAATGCATAAGGCCTGCCATACCTTTACGAGAGGCCGATAGCCTAAAACGTTTCCTGACCCAGGACCAGTTTAAGCTATACGATCTTATCTGGAAAAGGTTCATATCCAGCCAGATGGCGCCGGCTCTATATCTAGTGACGACTGTCTCGATAGAAGCCGCGAGATACCTCTTCAAGACATCCGGCACAGGAGTTATTTTTGACGGCTTTACCATTCTATATCCAGCCGGCGATACGCAAAAAGAAGGCGAAAGGCGTAAACAGCCGTGGAAGATACCTATGTTAGCGTTGGGTGAACGCTTGGATCTTGTGAAACTTATTCCGTCTCAGCATTTCACAAAGCCGCCGGTCCACTATTCCGACGCTACGCTTGTCAAGGCTTTGGAAGAGAAAGGAATAGGAAGACCTTCTACATATGCGCCGATCATCTATACGATCATTATGCGTAACTACGTAACAAGGAGAAAGGGATATCTGTACCCTACCGATTTGGGTGAGGTTACCAATAGCCTCTTGGTAAATCATTTCCCCCAAATAATGGATATCGGATTCACGGCCAAGATGGAAGATGAACTCGACGGGATCGAGGATGGCAGGGTCGCCTGGCTTTCGGTTCTGAAAGATTTCTACAGCCCTTTTATTTATCGGGTAGAAGAGGCAAAAAAACATATGAAAAGCATAAAGAAAGAGGGCGTAAAGACTGATGAAATCTGCGCGCTTTGCGGTAAGCCTATGATCATTAAATGGGGCAGGCGCGGTAAGTTCTTGAGCTGTTCCGATTTTCCGAAATGCAAGTATTCGAAATCGATAACAACAGGCGTAAAGTGTCCGGCCCCAGCTTGTGACGGGGAGCTTATAGAGAGAAGCTCAAGAAGGGGCACGTTTTACGGCTGTACCAGGTATCCTAATTGTAAGTACACAACCAGGGCGCTACCCGATAAAGAAAAAGAATCGGAGGTCACCTAAGGTCAAGGAAAATTGACCGCTATTGCATAAATTTGCAAGTGACTGCCCGCGTACATAGGCCCTTCTATAGGCATGGATCCGGAAGACGTAACCTTAAACGGCCTCCTATAACATTATAAAAGCATGCAGCGTTATCTTGACAAGTTCAAAAATTATTTGGCAGTAGAAAGAAACTATTCTGCACATACTATAAAGAACTACCTTGCAGATTTAAATGAGTTTTTCCGGACTTTATCTCAAACGGAAGACATCACCGCCGTCAATTATCTAACGGTACGGAAGTTTCTCGGCTTTCTTCACTCAAGAAAGATAGCGAAGCGTTCCGTAGCCAGAAAACTGTCAAGCTTAAGGACATTTTTCAGGTTTCTCTACAAAGACGGATATATAAAGAATAACCCCGTAGCAAATATAT
>MHFD01000053.1:21536-24063 GCA_001804045.1 Omnitrophica bacterium RBG_13_46_9 | reverse complement strand
TGATAAGGCAATAGATGCTATCCGGGGATATATGGAATACAGAAATACCAAAAGATGGGGCGACAGAAAAGCGCTTTTTCTGAATAAGTCGGGGAATCGCCTTACGGATAGAAGCATAAGACGTATCGTCGAGAAGTATATAAAGCTGTTGAGTATCAGGGAGCGTATTTCGCCGCATACATTGCGTCATTCTTTCGCGACGCATCTTTTGAATAACGGCGCTGACCTAAGGAGCGTGCAGGAGCTATTGGGGCATAAGAATCTTTCTACAACCCAGATTTATACACATGTGACAATGGACCGGCTGAAGGCAGTTTATGATAGAACCCATCCGCGCGCATAAGCCCCATGTCATGTTTAAATCCCATGTACTCGGCAGACGGGATTTGGGGAACTTTGGATCTGAATGAAACGGTAAAATCTAAATGGTATTATACGATATATTTTTTATCTTGTTTTCTATAATATACCTACCTTATCTTATCCTAAAGGGCAAAGCCCACCGGGATTTTTCGCAGAGATTTGGGAAATTGCCACAGGCTTTTAAAGAGGCAAGCCTGTCAAGGCCTGTATGGGTACATGCCGTGAGTGTCGGCGAAGTGTTAGCGGCAAAAAATTTTGTGGAAAAACTGACCGCAACACCCGAAGGAGTGAAAGTAGTCCTTTCCACTACCACAAAAACGGGAAATGCCGTGGCCCAAAATGTGTTGGGCAAGGATATTTTAAAATTCTACTTTCCCTTGGACCTTAGTTTTGCGGTAAGGCGCGCGGTAGATCTTATTAATCCGCGCCTTATGGTCATAATGGAGACAGAGATATGGCCTAACCTTATTCTGGAGTTATCCGGCAGAAAAATCCCAATCGTGCTTTTGAACGGCCGCATATCCAACAAGTCTTTTGAAGGATATAGGAGGATAAAATTCCTTTTTGGGGATATTTTTAAAAGAATCGATATGTTTTCCATGCAGACCGATAAAGACGCCGAAAGGATCAAAGCTTTAGGCGCTCCGGAAAAGAACGTCATAATAACGGGCAGCATGAAATTCGATATCGACTTAAGGGAGAATGTCACACGGTCTAAATCGGAGCTGGGCATCGATGAATCCTCTCTACTCATTATAGCCGGCAGCACACATCCCGGCGAAGAAGAAGTCATCTTGGGTGTGTATGGGAAACTGGCAAAGGAATTCCAGGACCTAAGACTTCTTATAGCGCCACGCCACATAGATAGGGTAGGGTCGATAAAAAACTTAATCGAGCAAAAAGGATTTAAGGCAGTAGCGCTATCTGAGTTCATTAAGAGAGGACGAAAAAATCCAGTTTTGGGAGATACGGTTCTTATTTTAGATACGCTCGGAGAACTCAGACATCTCTATCGCCTCGCTACAATTGTTTTTATGGGGGGCAGCCTTGTCAGAAGGGGCGGGCATAATTTAGCGGAACCCGCGGTATTCGCCAAGCCCATTCTGTTCGGGCCCCACATGTTTAACTTCAGAGACATGGCAAGGTCATTTCTGGAAGATAATGCCGCTATAGAAGTTAAGAACAGCAAAGAGTTATTTAATACGCTGAAAATATTGGTTAAGGAGGGGGATAAGAGGGCTGTTTTAGGCAGCAACGCAAAAAAATTAATAGAAAAAAATAAAGGCGCTACCGATAGAAACATTTGCGAAGTAAAGAAGTTCATTTAATATAATCAAAAAGGGATGATATTATGAAAGTGAGAGATGTGATGACAAGGGATGTCATAACGGTCGGTCTTTCAACAGGAATAAGGGAAATTTATAGGATCTTTTGCGAAAAACATATAAGCGGCGTCCCTGTCGTAGCTGAAGAGAACTTGCTTCTGGGCATGGTTACAAAGACAGAGATTTTAAACGTTCTTATTCCGGATTACTTTGATATGGTGGGCGATTTTCTGTTTATCGATGATTTTGGCGCTTTGGAGGAGCAGCTCGAATCGACCCCTTCCCTGGAGCTTTTCATAGCGGAGGACCTGATGATCAGAAATATTATCGCGATAAAGGAAAGCGCATCCCTCATGAAGGCCCCTGTTTTGATGAATAAGCATAATGTGAGAAGGCTGCCCGTCGTGGATAATAGCGGTAAACTCGTAGGCATTGTTACGAGGACCGATATCTTTAGAGCGCTTTTTGACGGAGGTGCGCGATAATGACAATAAGCAATATCGCCGCATTATCAATATTTTTCGTGACATTTTATTTTATTGTCTCCGGCAAACTCGATAGGACCATAGCCAGTTTTGTCGGGGCGCTGCTTATGATCCTATCGGGCGTGTATCTGGGTTTCTATTCACAGGAACAGGCCTTTCACGCGATCGATTTTAATATGATAGGGCTTCTGGCGGGCATGATGGTCATAGTAAGCGTGTGCAAAAAAACAGGATTTTACTCATACCTGGCGATAAAAACGGCAAAAGCCTCCCGCGGATCTCCCGTTCGTCTTATGGTCATGATGGGCATGGTTACAGCTTTTCTTTCGATGTTTTTGGATAATGTGACAACCA
>MHFD01000053.1:18975-21520 GCA_001804045.1 Omnitrophica bacterium RBG_13_46_9 | reverse complement strand
GATAACCGTTCTGATATGCGATATTTTGGGAATAAAACCCCTTGCGATAATTTTAGCCGAAATAGTATTTGCAAACATAGGCGGCGTTGGCACGATGATCGGGGACCCGCCTAATATGATGATAGCGTCTGCCAGCGAATTTTCCTTTAATGATTTCATAGTCCACCTTCTGCCCATTGTCTTGGTGGCGATGGTATTAGGCCTTATCGTCTTGTTAATAGTATTCAGAGATGAGCTGCGAAAGAAACCAAAGGATTTTCGTCCTATATTGGATATAGACGAAAGAGCGGCCATAAGGGATGAGAAGACGCTCAGGAAGGTCATGTTCTCTCTTGTGATCGTTTTCGGACTGTTTATGCTGCAAAAGAGGCATGGCTTTCACCACTCTTTAATAGCGCTTATAGGAGCGGGCATAGTTCTTATTCTAGTCAGACCCAATGTAGATGAGGTGATGAGAGATGTGGAATGGCCTATACTTGTGTTTTTCGCTTCGCTATTTATTTTAGTCGGCGGCATTGAAAAAGCTGGGTTTCTAAATATAATAGCCGACAAGATAGGCGTAATAGCAACCAGAAATTATAATCTCGCAAAATTTTCCATACTGTGGATATCGGCGATTTTCGCGTCTTTAGTGGACCGCATCCCGTTTACGACAGCCATGATACCTATAATAAAACACATCGGCTGGCTTGGATTTGATACGGATTCTCTATGGTGGCTTCTAGCCTTGGGGGTAGGTTTTGGGGGGAACGGTTCGCCAATAGGTTCCATAGTGGGTGTGGTTGGCTTATCTCTGAGTGAAAAGACGAGTACCCCGATAGATTTTAAGATATGGTTTAGGACGGCAACGCTCGTTGCGCTGGTCACTATAATTTTTGTAACTTTTTTGATCGGATTTATTTAACCCGCCTTCGTACGCCACCAAAGGTGGCGAGACTTCGGCGGGGTTTCCCGCAGGTATTTTTTGTCAGGTTTTTCTCTGCCGCATAGATTGAAAACCATGGCCTATTTAAAACGGTATATGTACGATCTGATGAATGATAGAAAAAGAGGGGCATTAGCGCAGTCCGTTAAAGGATTTCTTTTAATGCTTTCTTACATCTATGGAGCTTTGGTGAAGTGTAATCATTTTTTTTACAAAGTTAAACTATTAAAAAGCTATAAGTCACCTATTGCCGTGGCAAGCGTCGGCAATATAACTCTAGGGGGTACGGGTAAGACCCCTTTTGTGGCAATGCTGTCAAGGCGCATGGCGCAAAACGGAAAAAAAGTAGGCGTGCTTATCAGGGGATACGGTGAGGACGAATGGGAGATGCTGAAAGACGGATTAGGGGAATACGGCATAAAAGTCTTTGTGGGCAGGGATAGGGTGAGATTCGCCAAGGAAGCGCTGCGGTCCGGTTTCGACTGCTTAATACTCGACGACGGATTCCAACACCTTCGCCTAAAGAGAGATTTAGACATTGTGCTTATCGATTCGACAAATCCATTCGGAAACGGGCGTCTTTTCCCACGCGGTATTTTGAGAGAAAAGACCGAAGGTTTAAAGAGGGCTGACATCATCGTTTTGACCAAAGCCGACAAAGGCAAAGATAATATGTCAAAAATAGAGTCGGAGATAGAAAAAATTGCGTCCGGAAAGTTAGTCATTAAAGCGGTCCATAGCCCGAAGAAACTGTTTGACATAAGGACAGAGAGAGAGGAACCCCTGTCTTTCTTAAACGGCAGGAGGATATGCCTGGTCTGTGCGATTTGCGACACGTCTTATTTCCGTTATACGGCAGAAAAGACGGGCGCCAGGATAGAGGCGGAGTTCGTTTTTCCGGACCATTATCCTTACCGGACGAGCGATTTAAATCGTATTTTTGAAGATTGCGCAGAAAAAAATATAAATACCATAGTCACTACGGAAAAAGACGCTGTTAAGCTTAAGAAATTCATGCCGAAGACAGGTTCGCCGGGTGCGGAGAAAGAACCGGAGAAACCTTGTGATATATTAGCCTTAAATATCGTAATTGAGGTAGTCCAAAAGGAAGAGGCCCTGAATGCTGAAATACGTAGATTACATATGCTATATTCTGGTCAGAATAGTTAACCTGGTTCTGCATTTTCTGCCCATAAGATTGACGCTATGGCTGGGAAGGCGGTGCGGGATACTTGTCTATGCCATAAATACGCCTAGAAGGGTTATCGGATACTCAAATATAAGAGCGGCTTTTTGCAAGGAGAAGACGCCGCAGCAGTTGAGGAAGACGATCAAAGCGGTATACAGAAACTTGGTGGAGACGTTTTTCGAGATCTTGTCTCTTACAAAAGTAAACAAACGGTACGTAGATAAATACATAGACATAGTAAATTCAGAAAATATGTTTAAGATCGCCGATTCCACCCAGGGCGTAATACTTTTGACGGCACATTTCGGAAATTGGGAGTTATCCGGAATGATAAGCGTTATCGAGGGCTTTCCCCTGATTGTCCTTGCCAGAGAGCAGAAGATGAAAAAGCTAAACGGCCTTATAAACAGGCTCAGAGAATCGAAGGGTCT
>MHFD01000053.1:18405-18965 GCA_001804045.1 Omnitrophica bacterium RBG_13_46_9 | reverse complement strand
AGCAAGGGTATTACTACAAAGTATATTGTAAAAGCGCTTCATCAGGGAAAGATAATAGGGATGTTGGGCGACCAGGATGCGGGAAAAACAGGAATATTTTCGGAATTCTTTGGAAGGCCTGCTTCTACGGCACCCGGCTCGGTGCGGATCGCCGCTAAGACAGGGGCTTATCTGTTGCCTGTTTTTATGGCGAGGATCAAAGGGCCATATCACAGGTTGATGGTAGAGGAACCTATCAAAGTCGGGAAAGAAGATGAGATAAAGCCGTATCTGGATAGATATAATAAGTTGTTGCAGAACTATGTTAATGCGTATCCCGATCAGTGGCTATGGCTCCACAAAAGATGGAAGTCTACCCCTCTTAAAAAGGTCATCATAATCAGCGACGGTAAAATAGGGCATTTGAATCAGGCTCTGGCTATCGGTAAAAAGTTGAAAAGATACAGGGAGGATTCCGGTTACAAGCCCGAATACACGCAAATCGAGATCGTGGAACTTAAGTTCAAAAACAGGTTTACAAAGACGCTTCTTAATCTGGCGAGTCTATTTTCCAGCAGGAA
>MHFD01000053.1:16824-18303 GCA_001804045.1 Omnitrophica bacterium RBG_13_46_9 | reverse complement strand
CCTGGCCGGTGTGAACAGATTGCTATCCCTTGAGAACAACGCCAAAAGTGCTGTCGTGATGAGGCCGTCTTTCCTGGGATCGGGCAAGTTTGATATGGTGGTCCTGCACCGGCATGATGTGACTGGCGGCAGGGCAGGAAACGTTATTGTGACCGATACGGTCCCCAATCTGATAGATGAGCCATATCTGGAAGAGTCTTCAAAAAAGATATCCGAGATCGTAAAGCTGGAAAAATCTGCGAGGATAGGCGTTCTTTTAGGCGGGGATAATTCGGATTTTGTCCTGACTGATGACATAACCGAGGAGCTTTTAAGCAATATTATTGACGCCTCGGGGAGGCTAGATGCCGATCTTTTGTTCACTACTTCACGCAGGACCCCGAAGGGTATAGAAAAAAAAGTCAAGCACAGGCTGGTGCCTGAAAAACGATGCAAGCTTCTCATAATAGCGAATGAAAGCAATGTCCCCCACGCTGTCGGAGGTATTTTAGGCTTATGCAACATTGTCATCGTTTCCGGCGAAAGCGCCTCAATGGTTTCAGAGGCCGCCGCAAGCGGCAAGGCGGTGATCGTGTTTCCCCTTAAGAAAAAAAGAAAGAAAAGCTCGAAATTCGAAAGGATGCTCACTCACCTTAGCGATAAAGGATGTATAACGATTTCAGAGGTGGATGGGCTTTCTGACGCGATATGCAGGAGTTTTCATAAACGTCATGGATTTTTCCCGCCAGAGGACCGGGACGATGTCTATAGGCATATGTGGAGGCTTCTGTAAAATCAAAAATAAAAAATTGTGGAATTAAACCCAAAGATGTTCTGGACCTTAACCCGTAATCTCTAATTTTTAATATTTAATATTTGATTTATCAATATGAATATCCTGCATATAGTTTCCAAACTGGACGCAACAGACGGAGCCCAGGATGTGATCGCATCGACAAGGTATCTGACGCTCAATGGGCATAAGGTGGTTGTGGTTTCGCAGAGCGGGCCGCTGGTAAAAAAAATAGACGACGTAGGAGCGCGCCATTACGCCGTATCGATAAATCCCAACATATTTTTAATACCGATAGCCATCTTTAAATTATCCCGGATTATCCTGCAGGAGAATATTCAGGTCGTTCATGCAAGGGGAAGCCTTTGCGCCTTTGTGGCGTTTTTTGCGTCAAGGTCAAGAGAAAGGACTTTCATCACGACAGTATACGGACATTATAAGGCGGGCTTTTTCAGAAGACCGCAGTTTTGGGCAAGGCGGGTTATCTGCCTTAGCAGGAGCGATATGCGCGATCTTATAAAGGGCGGTTTCGTCCCGCAGGGCAAGGTGGCTGTTATGCCGCCTTTTATCGATGAACACGAGTTCCTTAGACGGAACGGGAGGCCTTCCGTTCCGTCTAAGGAATACAGAGGACATTTTATCATAGGGGCTGTACTGCCGCTGTCTTTGGAGGGGGCGACGCAGGATTTCATAAAGGTCGTCTCGAT
>MHFD01000053.1:16710-16816 GCA_001804045.1 Omnitrophica bacterium RBG_13_46_9 | reverse complement strand
GGACAATCCACAAGATAAAAGTCTTTATTATAGATAGCGACCCTCTGTGCAGGAAGGACTCCATAGAGAAACTGAAATTGCTCCTTAAAAGGCACTTGCTCGAAGG
>MHFD01000053.1:15274-16640 GCA_001804045.1 Omnitrophica bacterium RBG_13_46_9 | reverse complement strand
AAAGAATAGCGGATGAGGCAAGGAATTCCGTGATGGAGAAATTTAACGCCAAAAAAATAATGGAGTCTACACTGGCTCTTTACGAGGATGCCTCCTCCGGCATGAATATATTGATCATAAAGGTCGGCGCTTTGGGTGACGCCATATTGATAATACCCTCAGTCAGGGCGATAAGAGAAAAATTTCCGCAGGCAAAGATAAAGCTTCTGACCGGAGAAGAGAACAGAGATGTTTTTATAAACTCGCCTCTTGTCGATGAGATTATTGTGTGCGATTTTAAAGGAAGGGATAAGGGGCTTGGCGGCATTTTGCGCATCGCAAAAAGGCTGCGGATGGAATCCTTCGACATGGTCATTGATTTTCAAAATAACAAGAAAAGCCATCTTTTGTCATTTTTATCGTGTGCGCCCAAAAGGTATGGCTATGACAACGGCAAGCTGGGTTTTTTGTTGAATAAAAAAGTTAAAGATACGAAGCCCTCAATCGGGCCGATAGAGCACCAGCTGGGGATTCTAGGTTTATTGGGGATATGCGATGTCGATAAGAATTTTGCGCTTTGGCCCTCAAGAGAAGACGAAGAATGGGCCGATAATTTTCTGGAGTCATACTGGTTAAAGAACGATATGAGGCTGGTGGCTGTTAATATCGGATCCAGTCCGCGTTGGGTCACGAAGCTCTGGCCTGTCAAGAATTATATAGAGGTTTGCGATAAACTGACTAAAAAATTCGGCATTCAAGTAGTATTGATCGGTTCGGAGAAGAACGATCCGCGTTCGGAAGAATTCTTAAGACGGACTAAGTGCAAGCCCATCAACGCATTGGGCAAGACGAATATACCACGTCTGGCCTGCCTTATAAAAAGGTGCAGCCTACTGGTCAGCTCCGATAGCGCCCCCATACATATAGCGGCTTCCGCCGGCACGCCTTTCGTTGCTTTTTTTGGCCCGACCGACCCACGCAGGCACCTACCGCCTGCCGATAATTGCATAGTTTTCAAAAAAGAACTGAAATGCAGCCCCTGTTATCACACATATTGCGCCAGGGAGTATGCGTGCATGGTTTCCATAAAACCCGGTGAGGTATATGAGGGAATATTAAAATTGCTGGGAATAAAAGATATAAATCCGAAATCCTAAATTGGCTTTTAGCTTTCGGTCATCAGCTTTCAGCTTTTAGTAGCCGATAGCTGACAGCTGATAGCCGATAGCCAATTTTGTATTTATAAAAATAATATGAACATATTGTTACTTACGACACACTTGAATATAGGCGGCGTAGCCGTATACACGGTTAATCTGGCAAAGGGGTTAAAGAAGAAGGGTATTTCTGTCTACGTGGCTTCCGCCGGCGGGGAATTGGAGAAGAC
>MHFD01000053.1:9988-15176 GCA_001804045.1 Omnitrophica bacterium RBG_13_46_9 | reverse complement strand
TTATAAATAGGAACAAAGTAGACGTAATCCACGCCCAGACCAGGACCACGCAGGTATTGGCGTGGTTGCTTTCTAAAGCCGCAAAGGCAAGATTTGTCAGCACCTGCCACGGCTTTTTCAAAAGTGACCGCATAGGAAGAAGGATATTCGGCGGGTGGGGAGATTATGTTATCGCCATAAGCGAAGCCGTTAAGGATCATTTGGTGAACGATTTTAATGTAAAGGAAGAGAAGGTGTGCCTTTTGTATAACGGTGTCGACACGGATAAGTTCTCGGACACGATACCCGAAGATGAGAAAATATTATTGAGAGAGAATCTGGGTTTCGGATCCAGGCCCGTGATCGGTTGCATCGCAAGACTTTCCCCTGTCAAGGGCCTTCACTATCTTCTCTTTGCGATGAAGGAAGTATTAAAAGATTTGCCCGAGGCGCAGCTTTTTTTGGTAGGGGACGGCCCA
The DNA here is from genome assembly GCA_001804045.1 of Omnitrophica bacterium RBG_13_46_9. GTDB lineage: Bacteria > Omnitrophota > Gorgyraeia > JABMRN01 > RBG-13-46-9 > RBG-13-46-9. The sequence continues at coordinate 14,718 of MHFD01000053.1, read as the reverse complement.
TCCAGGAAAGAGCTTACGGATCTCGCCAAAAGACTGGGTATAGATAATAATATATTTTTTGCCTCAAGTAACGTACAGACAGGAAGGCTTTTGTCTGTTATGGACGTTTTCGTATTCCACTCTCTGGAAGAGGGGCTTGGGCTTTCTCTTTTGGAAGCACTCGCCTCCGGTAAGCCGTGCGTGGCCTCGTTGGTAGGCGGGGTTTCATCGATTATAGAAGACGGGCTGACAGGTGTTCTTGTCCCGCCCAGGGATGCGCACTCTTTGAGCGAGGCTATAACAAAAGTTCTTAAGGATAAGAAACTGAGCGCTTTGTTGGCGGAAAACGGCCGCGAAATTATAAAGAGGAAATTCTCGCTGGACCGGATGGTTGAAGGGGTTATCGATGTCTACCGGAAAGCAATCCAGAAATAAGAGTTTTTTGGCTTTAGCTATTATAATGTCGGTTCTCGCGCTTTTATGCGCGGGAAAACTGTTTTTGGACGCCGTCTATGTGCCGGCTATACTTATGTATCACTCTATAGGCGAGGAGGACGCGGCGGCGTTGGACGGTTATGGTTCAAAGCTAAATGTGCGTCCTGAAACATTCTCAAAACAGATGAAATTCCTAAAAGACAAAGGTTATAAGATAATTTCCCTGGATGAGCTTATCAGAAGAGTAGATAAGGGCGAAAAGGTACCGCATAAAACAGCGGCAATTACGTTTGACGACGGACTTCGAAATAATTTTATAAACGCCTATCCCGTGTTGAAAAAGTACGGTTTTCCAGCAACGATTTTTGTGGCGACAGACTTTGTCGGGAAAGAGAATTTTCTTACGTGGGATGATATCAGGACAATGCAAAAAGGCAATATATCAATCGGAAACCACACCGTTTCGCATAGGTGGCTTCCGTCTTTAGACGATGATAGTCTCCGCCGGGAGCTTGTCGACTCAAAAGAGATCCTGGAGAGGATGATATCAGGAAGGGTAAAAGTTTTATCCTATCCATTGGGTGGTTTTGATGAAAGGGCCAGGGCTTTGGCGAAAGATGCAGGCTACATAGGCGCGGTAGCGACAAATCCCGGATGGGGTTACCCCAAAAATGATATTTATGCGCTTAAGAGAGTAAGGATCTCAATGACATCGGATAATCTCTTTGTGTTTTGGGTGGAAACCAGCGGGTATTACACGTTTATAAAAGAGATCCGGGATGAGGATTGATTAAAATAATGATTACACAGATTTTTTGCTTCTAAAAAGAAGCAACTTAGATTACGCAGATTATTCGGATAAATTAGTCTGCGTAATCGTCTTCGCACATTTCATGAGTGGGAAATCTGCGTGATCATTTAAAAGATATGAAAAATTACGGACGCATACTGATAGTAGAAGTTAACTGGCTTGGGGACGTCCTTTTCTCTACGCCATTTATAAGAGCGGTGCGGGAAAGATGGAAAGACGCCTATATTGCTTGCATGGTTGTTCCGCGGTGCAAGGAGATTCTGGAATATAATCCGTGTATAGACGAGATTATCATTTATGACGAAAAGGGGGCCCATAAGGGCCTATTGGGAAAACAGCGTCTTATATCGTCTTTGCGAAACAAACGGTTTGACTTCGCCATTCTTTTGCACAGGTCCTTTACAAGGGCTTTGATGGCGTATCTGGCCGGGATAAAAGAGCGGGCTGGTTATACAACAAAAAAAAGAGGGGTCATTCTTACCCACCCTGTCGAACCGCCTGACAGGCCACTACACAAAGTGGAATATTTCCTGAAGATAGCGGAATCCATCGGATGCGACATATTAAACAAAGATTATGAATTCTTTATAAGCGACCGGGAAAGAAGATATATTGCCGATAGGCTTTCGGAAAACGGTGTTGTCAAAGACGACTTGTTAATCGTCGTAAATCCGGGAGGTAATTGGCTGCCCAAGCGGTGGATTGAGGAGAATTTCGCGGAACTCTGCGATGCCCTGATAACAAAATACGGCGCAAAAATAGTATTATCGGGCGCAGAGAAGGATCTCCAGATCGCCGGACGGATAAAGAAAAGAATGAACCAGAATTTGGTTATATTCGCCGGCAAAACAAATCTGAAAGAGCTCGGCGCCCTTGTGGAGAGAGCAAACTTCGTCATTTCCGGTGACTCCGGGCCTATGCATATAGCTGTCGCTATGAAGTCGAACGTTATAGCGCTATTCGGTCCTACATCGCCGGCTCTCACCGGGCCATACGGCAAAGGCAACTACCGGGTGATACAGAAGGATACGGGTTGCGATGTCCCATGTTATGACCTGGCCTGCGATGATTACATGTGCATGAAGGCGATAAGCGTGGGAGATGTCCTGAATGTATTTGACCGGATGCATTCCGCATGGTCTGAGGGTAACAGGTTTTCGTTATAGCACGTTACGTAGGACGTGGGACGTAGGACGTGGGACGATTCGAACTCGTATTATCGAGTCAATGAGTTTCAAGAAATTTCCATCAGTTTCGATAAGTTTCAAAATGCAACATCTGCAACCTCTGAAACTTCTGCAACCTATGCGACATAAAACGGGAGAAACTGTAATACAATGAAGCGCAACCTTAAGAAACATTAAGCAACCTTAAGTAACCTCAAGAAACCTCCGAGATGCGCTATGAGAAAGATAGACAAGTCAAAAGTAAGACGCATATTGCTTATAACGCTGTCCAATATAGGCGATGTAATCTTAACAACTCCGGTGGCGGATGTTCTATTAAGAGAATTTCCGCGCGCGCAGCTTGATGTTATGGTAGGCCCCAGGGGCAAAGATATCTTTCAGTATTATAAAGGAGTTTCAGAGCTGATCGTCTATGATAAGAAAGCGGGTGTTTTTGATAAAATAAAGTTTTTTCTTAGACTTAGAAAAGCCGGATACAATATTGTGGTAGATTTGAGGAATACGATACTGCCCTTTGTGCTGGGGGCTAGGTACAGAACAAGCCCTTTAAGGCATAGTTCTATGCTTAAGATGCACAAAAAGGACATCCACCTTTCCAGATTGAAGAGTTTGGGGATAGATATCTCGAATAACAATTTTTATATCCCTATAGAAGAGTCCGACAAAAAGCATGCGGAAGAGTTGTTGGACGGATTAAAAGAAAAGCCTTTCATAGTAGTAAGTCCTGGAGCCAAAAGCCATGTCAAAAGGTGGCCTTTAAAATATTTTGCAGAACTCTGTGATGCCTTGAAGGAGGGCCTCGGTTATGAAATAGTTATAATAGGGGATGAAAGCGACAGAATCGTCATGGAAAGAATTATGTTTTATACGAAGACCAAACCGGTTAACCTTATCGAAAAAACGAATATTCGCGAGCTCGCTTATATCATTAAGAAAAGCAGATTATTGATAACAAATGACAGCGCACCGCTGCATATCGGCAGCGCTTGCGGCGCGCCGGTTTTAGCTTTTTTTGGTCCCACAGACGAGAAAAAATACGGCCCGCTGACTCAAGGCGGAAGCCGGGTACTGAGAAAGGATATACGGTGTTCGCCGTGCGAAGTCGCGCAGTGCGTGAATAAAGCAAAAAGATACGAGTGCCTTAAGAGCATTTCGGTGGAAGAGGCGCTTAAGGCCGCAAAAGAGCTTATAGCTCTTAGTTCATAGCTCATAGGAAGAGAGGGCAAGACATTATTTCGATTTTCATCGTCCAAAGACCTATAAGCCAAGAGCTATGAGTTTCCACCATAAGGTGGATCCACCCTCTGGTGGAAACAGCCATGAAATGGCTAAGAAAAGAGCGAATAAGATAAAACCATGCGTATACTATTGACCCGGACAGACAGAATAGGAGACGTAGTATTATCGACGCCCGCCATTAAAGCGGTGCGCGATAAATATCCCGATGCTTTTATCGCCTTTATGGTAAGGCCTTATGCAAAGGATATAATAGACGGCAATCCATATTTGGATGAGACGATTATTTATGATAAGACCGGAAAGCACAAAAGTTTTTTCAACACTGTCAAATTCGCGCTTGGACTGCGAAAAAAGAGATTCGATATGGCAGTCATGCTTCATCCCACTAACAGAGTCCATATGGTCGCCTATCTGGCGGGTATCCCGCATAGGGTAGGCTATGACAGAAAATTGCCATTTTTGCTTACCAGGAAAATCCCGCATTTAAAACAAAAAGGCACAAGACATGAGTCGGAATATATCCTGGATCTTTTAAGGTCTATAGGCGTAGTCGCTACGGATAAAGAACTTTTTGTCCCTGTGCATGGGAAGGATATAGCGATGGTCGATAAAGTCCTTGACGAATACGGCATCGATAAGGATGCCTTACTGGTTGCTGTGAATCCCGGCGCAAGCTGCCCTTCCAAGAGATGGACGCCTAAGAACTTTGCCGCTGTGTGTGACGCTTTGTCCGGTCCGCATGAAAGACATGAAGACACCGCAGGCAGAGAGATCAGAATAGTGATCGTATCGGACTTGGCTAATAGCGAATTTGCGCGAGCGGTAGAGGAGGGCATGAGATACAGACCGGTAAACCTTTCCGGGAAGACTTCCATAGGCGAATTGTCTGCATTGCTCTCCAAATGCAAGCTTTTTATATCAAATGACTCCGGCCCGGTCCATATTGCATGCGCTGTCGGTACACCCGTCATTTCTATTTTTGGGAGAAATGACCCCGGCCTTTCGCCAAAGAGGTGGGGGCCTATTGGCGAAAAAAGCGTGGTCTTCCATAAGGATATCGGCTGCAATTTCTGCCTTGC
>MHFD01000053.1:9239-9825 GCA_001804045.1 Omnitrophica bacterium RBG_13_46_9 | reverse complement strand
TCAAGCGCATAATATCAAATTTTAATAACAAGAAGATTATGGTGATAGGGGACCTGATCCTTGATGAGTTCATATGGGGGAAGGTCTCGCGTATTTCGCCTGAAGCGCCGGTTCCCGTGGTATGGGTGAAGAACGAGAGCTTTATGCCGGGCGGCGCCTGTAATGTGGCCAATAACGTAAATTCACTTGGAGGCAAGGCGTATCTGGTAGGTATTGTCGGCAATGATGAAAGGGCGGGTATATTGAGAGGCGAGCTCGAACATAGAGGCGTTAATATCAGCGGTGTTTTTCGGGACTCCCAAAGACCCACCATTCTCAAGACCCGTGTTATTGCCCATCAACAGCAAGTCGTTCGTATCGACAAAGAGAAGGTGGACCCCGTAAGGGATGTTATCCTAAAAAAGATCATCAATTACATAGAGGACATCATTGACGATATGGATGGCATGATTGTGGAGGATTATGGTAAAGGCCTGATTACGCCGAAGCTGCTGGATAAGGTTGTTCCGCTGGCAAAAAAGAAAAAAAAGATCATAGCCGTTGATCCCAAAGAGGAGCATTTCTCTTATTACAAGGGCGTTTCGGT
>MHFD01000053.1:859-8740 GCA_001804045.1 Omnitrophica bacterium RBG_13_46_9 | reverse complement strand
ACCATGATAGATGATCTGGCGCGCGCTCTTTTAGAGGATAAATCGGTACCGATGGCTACGGTTATAAAGAGGATAACTGACGGAAAAGACCTGTTAAACCCAAATGTGGTCAAGGCTGTAATCGATAAAGACGGCTACGCGCTCTATTTCTCCAGGAGCCCCATTCCTTTTTACCGCCGGAGCGACGAACACCATTCGATATTAGATATACATTCCTGGTTTTCCGCTTATTCTTTTGAGGCGGGATCGCAAAATTACTATAAACACATAGGCATTTATGCCTATACCAAAGATTTTTTGTTCACCTATACGAATCTGCCGAAATCCAGATTGGAAGAGACGGAGCGCCTGGAACAGCTTAGGGCGCTGGAGAACGGCTATAGGATAAAAACAATAGAAACGGAATTTGACACAGTAGGCGTGGACACGCCCGAGGACCTTAAGAAGGTCGAGGAATTGCTAAAAATAAAGTAGATAAAACATATGAACCGGGAAGTGCAGGTCAAAGATATTAAGATCGGGAGAAAAAATCCCGTTGTTCTCATAGCCGGACCGTGCGTGATAGAATCAGAAGAGAGTGCCATAAGGCACGCCAAAGCCATAAAAGCGATAGCGGATGGCCTGAATTTTCCGTTTATCTTCAAGGCCAGTTACGACAAAGCCAACAGGTCTTCCATCCGTTCCTATCGCGGGCCGGGTCTTAAGAAGGGCGTGTCTATTCTGGAAAAAGTGAAGAAAGTCTTGGACATCCCCGTTATGAGCGATGTCCATTCTGTCCGGGAAGTCCGGGAGGCAAAGGGTGTTCTGGATGTGATACAGATCCCGGCTTTTCTTTCCCGGCAGACCGATCTTATTCTTGCCGCCGCAAAGACAAAAAAGCCGATAAATATAAAGAAGGGACAGTTTCTTTCTCCATGGGACATGAAGAATGTCGTGGAGAAGATAGAATATGCGGGAAATCGGAATATAATAATTACCGAACGCGGGACCACCTTCGGGTATAATATGCTGGTAAGCGATTTTAGGAGCGTTGTCATAATGAAGAAGTTCGGGTATCCTATCTGCTTTGATGCCTCTCACTCCGTCCAGATTCCTGGCGGACTGGGCACGAAAAGCGGGGGGCAGAATGAATTTATAGCGCCACTCGCTTTCTGCGCGGTTGTGTGCGGGGCGGACGCGATATTCGTGGAGGTGCATGAAAATCCGAGGGAATCTTTGAGCGACGGACCCAATATGCTGAAACTAAGTAAGCTAAAGTGGTTTTTAAGCAGGATAAAATCGTTGGAGACGGCATGAAGACGAATGATATAAAGATGGCAAAAAAGGTTTTGCGCATAGAGGGCAAAGCCATTTTGGAGCTTGCGGGAAAAATCGGAAAAGACTTTACGGAGATAATAAATTTTTTGACAAAGATTAGAGGCAGGGTCATTGTCATGGGAATGGGCAAGCCGGGTTTTATAGCGCAAAAGATATCGGCAACCCTATCATCGACAGGGACCCCTTCGTTATATCTTCATCCTGCCGAAGCGCTGCATGGCGACCTTGGCAGAGTGACAGGGGACGATTGCCTTGTCGCGTTTTCCAATAGCGGAGAAACCGAAGAGATCGTGAAGCTTTTGCCTATAGTGAAAAAGATAGGCGCGCGTCTTATAGCTATTGTCGGAAATACAAAATCCACATTAGCCAAAAACGCGGATTTTATTTTGGATGTTTCCGTAAAAAAGGAAGCCTGCTCTTTAGGCTTGGCGCCTACGACTTCCACGACGGCCATGCTCGCGATCGGAGACGCGCTTTGCGTGACCCTTCTGGATAGAAAAGGATTCAAGGAAAAGGATTTTGCTTTTTATCACCCCGGAGGCACATTGGGTAAAAGATTGATCTTAAAAGTGGGGGATATCATGAGGGCGGGAAATGCAAATCCCATTGTCGAAGAGAATGTGCTCGTAAAGGACGTGTTATTGAAGATCACAAAGGCCAGGGCCGGAAGCGCGAGTATTGTCAATAGAAGAGGCGTACTGACGGGGATATTCACGGATGGCGACCTGCGCCGTCACCTTAATAGGAAAATAAACATAGCCAATAAAACGGTAAAAGAGGTCATGACGAAATCCCCCGTTACCATAAAGAAAGATAAGCTGGCCGCCGAAGCATTCCAAATTCTCCGCTCAAAAAAGATCGACGAAATACCCGTTGTTGACCGGAAGGGGCGACCGATAGGCCTGCTAGATGTCCAGGATATCCTGAAAGCCGGCCTCGTCTGATACATACGAATATATCTATATCTGTATTAGAAGCGTGTAGACACAGATTATCCGCGATATCAGCCCATCGCCTTTATGGGCGACTAGATAGAGAATGTAAAATCGTGGTGGACATACAGGAACGCGCCAAGAGAACGAAGCTCCTTTTATTGGATGTCGACGGTGTTCTGACCGACGGCAGGATCATATTGGGAAGCTATGGTGATGAGCTCAAGAACTTCGATGTCAATGATGGGCTGGGCGTGATACTCCTTAAGAAAATCGGCGTAAGATGCGCTATTATAACAGCGAAAAACTCGAAGGTTGTCAAAATACGGGCGAAGCACCTGGGCATAGATAAGATTTACCAGAATCACTTCAAGATCAGGTCGCTGGGTAATATAATGAAAAAGTTCAGGGCAAAGGAAAGCGAGATCTGCTTTGTGGGCGATGACCTGATCGATATACCTATTTTAAAAAGAGTCGGTTTGGCTGTCGCCGTGCCGAACGCCGTTAGGGAGGTAAAAGAGGCAGCGCATTACGTCACGAAAAATTACGGAGGCCATGGCGCGGTGCGCGAGATATGCGAGATCATAATAAAAGCGCAGGGTAAGTGGGAAAGCATAACTAAGCGCTATTTTGAGTAAATATAAAAGATGTACGAGATAAAAGTAACAGACGAGTTCAGCGGAGCGCATAACCTTCGGCATTACAAAGGAAAATGCGAGGAACTACACGGGCACAACTGGAACATAGAGGTTTCCGTATACAGCAAGTCTCTGGGAGCGCAAGGCATGGTGATGGATTTTAAAGAACTTAAAGATGAACTGAGAGATATCCTCTCAAAACTTGACCATAAATATTTAAACAATCTGCGCTACTTCAGGAAGAACAATCCGACATCTGAAAACATAGCTCACTTTATACATTCCGAGTTATCAAAAGTCATAAATAAGAAGATAAAGGTATCTGTCTGGGAAACCGGCACCTCCTGCGCCAGTTATTATAAATAGATCGATAAAATTTATTAATTCTAAGTCACTAGGTCACAAAGTCACCGGCCTTGTGACTCTGTGACCTGGCGACCTTGCCCATATATGAAAAAGGCTATAGTATTACTTTCAGGGGGTATCGATTCGGCTACCACGCTTTACGTGGCTAAAAAGAAAGGATTTGCCCCCTCCGCTTTAATATTTGATTACGGGCAACGGCAGAGAAAGGAGATCGAATCCGCAAAGAAAATCGCGAAAAAAGCGCGATGCCCTTACCGGATAGTGAGACTTCCGTTTTTTTGGAAGGGCAGTTCCCTTCTCGATAGTAAAGTCCCCGTTCCTGTCAATCGGTCTTTTAATAGTATAGGCAGGGGGATCCCTTCGACATATGTGCCTGCGAGAAATCTGGTTTTTTTGTGTATCGCCGCATCGTTCGCCGAAAGCACAAGAACGCGGGCCATATTCATAGGCGCGCATACACAGGACTTTTCCGGTTATCCGGACTGCAGGAAAGTATTTTTTGAAGCATTCAAAAAAGTTTTAACGGCAGGCACAAAGGACGGAAGTAAGATAGAGGTATTTACCCCTTTAATAGATAAAAATAAAGAAGAGATCATAAAAATAGGTCTTAGATTAAATGTTCCTTACCGCATGACCTGGTCGTGTTATAAAGGCGGGAAAAGACCCTGCGGCATATGTGACAGTTGCATAATCAGGGCGCGGGGTTTTAAAGAAGCTGGCATAGCCGACCCGTATTTTGGTAGCTCTTAGCTCATAGTTATACTAACTATTTGCTCGTTACGTAGGACGTAGGACGTAGGACGAAAGGACGATTCGATATAGCACGTTAGGTAGTAGGTTGTAGGTAATAGGTAGTAGGTTATAGGGATACAGTTAGAGGTTGCAAATGTTACATGAGGTTGCTAAAGGTTGCAGAGGTTACATAACGTTAAAAAGCAACATCCGCAACCTATGAAACTTTTGCAACCTATGTAACATAAAACTAGCTATTTGCTTTTTACGAAGGACGATGGATATACAGTGGATATGCAGTGGAAATACAATGGAAATACGGTTGAAACACATTGACTCGATGGCTCGTAGGAATAGGTAGCAGGTTATAACATGAGAGAGGCCAAGATATCAGAAATATTTCTGTCGATACAGGGGGAAGGCATATATTTCGGCATACCGCAGCTTTTTATCCGGTTCTATCGGTGTAATCTGTCCTGCGGTTTCTGTGATACGGACCTGGATTCCTACCAGATCTTTACCTTAGACAACCTGATGGGTAAAATAGCGGAATATAAAGCCCCCTATCATTCCCTCTCTCTTACAGGCGGCGAGCCCCTCCTTCAGGCGTATTTTATCAGAGATTTTTTGCGGGCGCATAAAGAATCTCATAAGAAACCTGTCTACCTTGAGACGAACGGGATACTCTACAGGGAGCTTTCAAGGGTCGTGGATTATGTGGATATCATTGCCATGGATTTCAAGCTTCCTTCATCGACAGGCGAAACAGATTTTTGGAGAAAGCATGAGAAATTTCTGAGGATAGCCAATAGAAAAAAAGTTTTTATAAAAGCGGTCATTACTTCCGCGACCACATCCGAGGATATATCGCGCATGAGAAAAGTGGCGTATAAAATAGCAAAAGATATACCCATTGTATTGCAGCCTGTCACGGCTTTGTCGGAGAGCGAAAGGATACCCCAAGAGTTTTTATCGCGTTTCAGGGATATTTTGAAAGAATCTATGGAACGCGTCGAGATAATTCCGCAGGTGCACAGGATGATAGGGGTAAGGTAGCTACTAGCGTCTAGCGGCCGTTTTTTTAGCTAAAAGCTTAATTTGCTAAAACCTTATTATGATGGATTTTTAAGATTTATGAGCATAGAGGCAATAAACAGCAAAATAATTAACAGTCGCATATGCATTGCCTATTACTAGACGCTAGACGCTAATCGCTAGACGCTATAAAGACTATGAAAAAGAATAAATCACTATACGAAGGGTTGCAGAAAGATGTAAGAGCGCTAAAGTTACCCGGGATAGAAGTCTGGGAAAACAAATATAAAGATAAAGATTGCACGGTATGCCTGGAAACAAACGAATTCACATGCATCTGCCCGAAAACAGGACTTCCTGATTTCGCGGTGCTCTATATAGATTATCAGCCCGATAAATGGTGCGTTGAACTAAAGTCTTTTAAATTATATCTCCATTCTTTTCGCAGCGTAGGCATATTTCACGAGCACGCCGCAAACCGCATACTTGACGACTTCGTCCTGGCTTCCAAACCTCACAGGGCAAGGATAAGAGCCGAATTTAATTCCCGAGGCGGAATAAAGACAATCGTAGAGCGGGAATATGTGCGGAAATAACAAATTTTTTCTTATCCAAAACCTATAATATTGCGCCTTTGTATGCAAAAATTGTGACAGTCTCTCCAGAACGCACCCCAAAGCAAAGCCTCTTGTCCAATCTCCCGGAAGAGTAAACTAAACTAGGCACACCCCACCTTACCAGAAACACCATTTTTTTGCAAGGACAGCGCTTCAAAGCTTTGCTTTGGGGCGCATTCTTCCGCTTGTCGCTCCCTCGGGGATAGGCGCCCCTCGGTCGCTGTGACACAATTTTTGTATTATCCAAAAGTGGTTATAATCTATATTGCGCCTTTGTATGCAAAAATTGCGACAGTCGCTCCAGAACGCGCCCCAAAGCAAAGCCTCTAGTACCTTGTCTCAATGATATTGCTATTTTCCAGTACGTCAGAGAACGCATGACCCGGGAACTCAAAGCCTACCTTGTTAGGTGTAAAAAAGTTATATTAGATTTTACACTTCCGTGACAATCATTCTATTTAAATATGGTATAATTTCACATGAAGTTAATCAAATTAAAAGTTAGAAAAAAAGTCCGGTTATACTGTAAGATATGATGTCAAAATACATAAAATGAAAACAATATATAAGATAATTTCAGTCATTGTTTTAACATGCTTCTTATTCAATAGCACGGTCTACGACCTTTCTCTGGGATATTCATTTTATCACACCGGGTCTCTCGATAAACTTGCCCCTCCTTCAGTATTTAGCGAACTCAAAGGAATAGAGCATAAAGACATGGGTCGTATAAAATTTGCGCTTGAAATGAAGCTCGAAGAAGAGCTGGGCGGCATGAACACTTCTCAACTTACCGACGTAGATGTCGATACGCTTAAATCGCTGCTCGGGATCCATAGGCTTGTCAAAGAAGATACCGTTTTTCACCCCGCCGACATACAGTTCTTTTTCAGCGAAATAACACCCCTTACCGGTAACCACATAGCGGTCAAATGCAGGATCACAGACAAAAAGGCCCGTCCGAGAACACGGACATATTACGCGGTCTTCTCTCCCGTGAAGAACGAAAACGGCTTTTTCATAGAAGTCTATACGGACAGAGAATATGAAAACCAGACGGTGAAACGCGCCATAGAGAAATCAGGACAAATACCGGTCCGGGAAGGCGGGGATACGGAAGCCGTTAACCGTTACGTAGAGCATGAAAAGAATATTGACGCGTGGATACGGGAAAAAATGCAGCATGAGGAAGACTACGTGGCATTTGAACCCGAAGACCTGCCCTATCTTACCCATGATTCGTATTTCTTTGGAGCGAGCAATACATTAGAGGGGATCCCATATCGGCTACTCCAGGGAAGAAGAATAGTAATTATCTTTGTCAAAGAAGGCGAAACCATGCCCGTTCTTCACGTAAACGGAATAGAGGTTACGGTCGGGGAGCATACGAGTCAGAACGCCATGTATCTTTTCATCAAACAATCTGATACTTTTATGGACGCGCGTGCCGTACGGTCGAGGCGAGACGGATACAGGAATTTTCGAGGTTTCGACAATGAAGGGATCCTGCTGCGGCAGTGGAATGAGCGGGATGAGATGATGAGGGATTTCCTGCGGAGACTCGTATATCCGAAACTCTTCCACGGAGTCGGCGTAATAGGAGGGCTCGAGTACGAAGTCACGCAAGACGGCCGCATAATCAACGACATGGACCGGCTCTATGAAAAGACAAAGGGGAGGACGTTCTATGGGATAACACATTTGCCTATACTGTGGCGTCTGAGAAGGGAACTCGCAGGTATTACACCCGTAAACCTTGATTATCTCCGCGGCATACCCGAAAGGCCTTATGAGAGGGATTACGCGCTTTGGCTTACCCCTCCCGACGAAATAACCGGTAAAGACAGCGAACCTACGGATCTCGAGCGCGCGATAAACGCCGCGTGGGAATCCGTGCCTGATATTCTTGAAAATCCGTTCAGCCCAAAAGCGCAGGATGCTTTTTTGGATATGTTAAATTTATATAAGCCGAGAATAAAAGACGATGTCAAACTGTCCTTCCGTGCTGCATGCAGGATCTTTTGCGCGCACCTTTTCCACGATTCAGACTATGGGGCGGCTATGCGTTTTTCCGCAGACGTCAAAAGCAGATTCACCGCGAGCCCCGAGTTCCGCGAGACAGTTCTCCATGACGAAGAGGTTCTACGGACTTTGAGCCTTCTATATTTCACCGCTGCGGTTATATACACTGTAAATGTGCAGCGATTTGCGTCGGAAGCCGAGAAGAACGAAGGCTTTTTTGAG
>MHFD01000053.1:0-780 GCA_001804045.1 Omnitrophica bacterium RBG_13_46_9 | reverse complement strand
TAGGCCATTATCTATAATGATGGAGCGACCAAGGAATCTCGTGGCTTACTTTTCTTCCGCTACCACCCCTGTCGTATTGTTTGTGGATGATGATTACTCCAAAGATACCCCAGGGTGGGGCCATGACCGCTTTGCTCAGATTCAGGATGCCTTGCAGGCAGCGACTCCTGACGTGACTGAAAAAATAGTGGTTTATCGAGGGACATACTACGAGAACATTGACTTCCTTGGGAAAGGTATTCTTCTTACCAGCACAGCGCCGGAAGATCCGGCCATTGTTGAAACAACAATCATTGACGGCGGCACAAGCGGGTCAGTTATCACAGTCTCCGATGCAAATACGGCTATTTGCGGCTTCACAATAACGAACGGCTACGCTGATCACGGCGGCGGAATCTACGCGGCAGATTGTAACCTTATGGTTTCTGACTGTGTAATCGCACGGAACAGAACCTCTGATAGCGAACCCAACTGGGAGGGAGATGCAGATGACGGAGGGGATGGATCTGGCATCTATTGCACATCTTCCTCTGTTACAATAATAGATTGCGATATTCTTGCTAATTCAACTGGCATTGGAGGCGAGTCGTGTCTCGGTTACCCCGGCAACGGTGGCAATGGGGGCGGAATTTATGGCGTTTCTTCTTCGTTCGTTATCGTGGACTGCAACATCAGTAACAACTTGACTGGCAACGGTGCTGGGAGTTATTCTTATGGCTTACAATCCGGTAGAGGGGGAGACGGTGGCGGCGTCTTTTGCACGGCTGATTGTAGACTTCT
>MHFD01000052.1:6280-9083 GCA_001804045.1 Omnitrophica bacterium RBG_13_46_9 | reverse complement strand
CCACCGTATAGCCGTATAGCGGTAAGACAGTTCTTCTGCAAAAGTTCGCCAATGGCATATCGACCAATTACCCCGATGTGGTCGTGATGGTCCTTTTAATAGATGAAAGGCCTGAAGAGGTCACTGATATGATAAGATCGGTCAAGGGTGAGGTCATAAGTTCCACGTTCGACGAGCCGGCGGAGCGTCACATCCAGGTAGCGGAGGTCGTACTGGAAAAGGCAAAAAGACTGGTCGAACATAAAAGAGACGTAGTGATACTTCTGGATTCGATAACAAGGCTGGCTAGGGCGTATAATGCCGTCATGCCCCATTCTGGGAAGATCCTTTCAGGTGGCGTAGATTCTAACGCTTTACATAAGCCAAAAAGATTTTTTGGCACAGCTAGGAATATAGAGGAGGGAGGGTCTCTGACGATTATGGGAACAGCCCTTGTCGATACGGGCTCGAGGATGGACGAGGTCATATTTGAGGAATTTAAGGGTACGGGGAATATGGAGCTGCAGATGGATAGGGTGCTATTTCAGAGGAGGATCTATCCGGCCATAGACATAAAGAAGTCCAACACCAGAAAAGAGGAGCTTCTTGTTGAGGAAGATGAACTGAAAAAGATTTGGCTTATGCGAAAGGTCCTAAACGACCTGAATACAGTGGAAGCAATGGAGCTTCTGATCGAAAAATTAATGAAGACAAAAACAAATAAAATATTTCTGAAGACACTAAGTCAGTAGCAAGGAGGGGAGAGGAGCATGAAAGATAAGATACATCCTGAGTATAAGGAAACGAATATCGTATGCGCCTGCGGAGAGGGCGTGCGCACCAGAAGCACAAAACAGAACATACATGTCGAGATCTGTTCCAAGTGCCACCCGTTCTTTACCGGAAAGCAGAAGCTCGTAGATTCCGCGGGCAGGGTTGAGAAATTCCTGAAGAAGTACGGGAAGAAGTGATTAGCGCGCATGTTGCCGGCGTATAATATATGCAAAAATATCCACGCGATTTAAGGGAAGAGAATTAAAAATGTTCAAGGAACTCGAAGAAAAACTGAAGAAGATTGAAGGGCTTCAGCAGCTGGTAGCCGATCCCAAGGTCATTTCCAACCCTGCGGAGTATAAGAAATACGCCAAGGAGCTGTCCGCGATACAGAAGATGGCCGATAAATACAATGAATACAAAAAGACCACCGAAGAGATAGCTTCGCTTGAACATGTCATAAATGCTAAAGACGAGGAGGAGGAGTTTCTGAAGCTCGCTCATGAAGAACTGGCTTCCCTGAAGAAAAAAAACCACATACTTCAAAAAAAACTGACGGAGTTGCTTACAACGGAAGATGAGGAAGCCGACAGAAACATCATCATGGAAATCCGCCAGGGGACAGGCGGTGTAGAGGCGGCGCTTTTTGCGCAGGATCTATTCCGCATGTATTCCAGATACGCGACCAAGAGAAATTGGAACGTCGAAGTTATGTCTACAAGTCTGACGGAAAAAGGCGGCTTCAAAGAGATTATATGCGCCATATCCGGCGAAAGGGTATATGGCAGAATGAAATACGAAAGCGGTGCCCACCGGGTACAGCGCGTCCCCATTACTGAATCGAGCGGCCGGATTCACACCTCAGTAGCAACAGTCGCAGTTCTGCCGGAGGCGGAAGAGGTGGACATAGAGATAAAACCTCAGGATTTAAGGATAGATGTCTTTAGAGCCGGGGGTAGGGGCGGACAGCATGTCAATGTCACGGACTCAGCGGTAAGGATCACGCATATGCCTACAGGGCTTGTCGTAAGCTGCCAGGACGAGCGGTCACAGTACAAGAATAAGACAAAGGCCCTCAGGGTGCTTAGGGCGCGGATTTTTGACAAGATGAAACAGGAACAGCAAAAAAAGATATCACAGGACAGGAAGACACAGGTCGGCTCCGGAGACAGGTCCGAAAAAATCCGGACCTATAATTTTCCGGATAGGCGCGTTACGGACCACAGGATAGGGTTTTCTACGCACAGCATGGAGAACGTACTGAACGGCGAGCTGGACGAAATCATGGACGCCCTGGCCGAGGCTGACAGGAAACTGCGGTTTAAATAATGGATTTTTGCTTATGCCAGACATGAGAACGAATTTCATGGATTTTGAATTTGAGACGGCAAACATCACATTTTCGCCGCGCCCCGAAACGGAACTCCTGGTCGAAAAAGCGGTAGAGCTCTTATCAAAAACGACGCCTGAAGCCGGGCCATGCCAGATCCTTGATATCGGTACCGGATGCGGAAATATTGCGATAAGTCTGGCAAAATACATTTCCTCGAGTATAATATTGGCATCCGATATTTCTGATACGGCCCTGCGCGTAGCCAGGGGAAACGCGGTGAAATACGGCGTGGAAGACAGGGTAAAATTTATATGTAGCGACGTTTTTGAAAATATAGGGCCCGGTTTCGCGTTTTTTTTCGATTTGATAATTTCGAATCCGCCATATGTCGCGACCGATGACTTTCTTTCACTGTCCTGCGCGGTGAAAGACGAACCGTATATCGCTCTTTTTGGCGGCTCCGATGGCCTGGATTTTTATAGACGAATTTCAGAAAACGCGCATATATACCTGAAAAGCGGTGGGATACTGTTGGCGGAGATAGGTTACAACCAGGCCAGGGGCGTAACGAAGATTCTGAAAGATTCAAGGACCTTCGCGGACATAGAAATTTTTAAGGACTATGCCGGCATCGATAGGATCGTCAAGGCTGGGCGTAAAACGCTTTCCGGAGCGTGGCGGCAGTAGTTTTTGCGGGTCCCTTCGCTTAAGGAACAC
>MHFD01000052.1:4279-6249 GCA_001804045.1 Omnitrophica bacterium RBG_13_46_9 | reverse complement strand
ACTGATGACCAATGTTTAATAAAGAACGTGCCCGCGCTCAGGGATGTCGATACGATGATCAAGATACTGCGCGCCTTGGAAGTGAAGGTAGAGCGAAAGAAATCGGGTATTGCCATAGCCGGATCATGCAAAAAAGTCAAAGCCCCTTACAGCCTGGTAAGCACCATGAGGGCTTCGGTATGTGTTTTAGGACCCCTCGTGGCAAAAAGGAGGATCGCTCAGGTCTCTTTTCCAGGCGGCTGCATAATAGGGCCTCGCCCCATCGACCTTCATTTAAAAGGATTGGAAAGATTGGGCGTGGAGATAAAGATAAAATCTGGATACATTGTGGCCAAGGCCCGTAAATTAAAAGGCTCTAATATTTACCTCGGCGGCCACTTTGGCTCCAGCGTTCTGGCGACAGCCAATACCATGATGGCCGCCACGCTGGCGGACGGTATTACGACAATAGAAAATGCCGCTTGCGAACCGGAAATAGTGGATCTCGCGAACTTCTTGATCTCGATGGGCGCGAAAATAGAAGGGCATTCAACCCCGACACTACGAATAAAAGGGGTAAAAAAACTTCATGGGACAACTTACAGCGTCATTCCGGACCGCATTGAAACCGGGACTTATATGATAGCCGGGGCCATAGCTGGCGGGGATCTTTTCCTTGAAAATGCGAACGGCAGGCATCTTTTGGCGGTAATAGATAAGCTGCGTGAAAGCTCCATACCTATACAAATCTATAAAGATGGCATTAGAGTTAAAAAAAGTGCGCGAAAGAAGACGAAGTCTACGGCAGTCACTACGTTGCCGTACCCTGGTTTTCCTACAGATATGCAGGCCCAGATAATGAGTCTTTTGTGCCTGGCGGATGGCATTAGCGTAATTACGGAGAAAATATATCCTGAAAGGTTCATACACGTAAGCGAGCTAAGCCGAATGGGGGCGCATATTCTGCTCGAAGGCCCTAACGCCATAATAAAAGGCGTAAACAGCTTAAGCGGAGCTGACGTCATGGCTTCTGATCTGAGGGCGTCTGCCGCATTAGTGCTGGCTGGGCTTGTGGCAAAAGGTAAGACTCGGGTCCACAGGATATATCACCTGGATAGGGGATACGAGAACCTGGACAAGAAGCTTTCAGGCGTGGGAGCCAGGATTTGGAGAGAAAAAGAGTGAAAGGAGTATGCTATGGCGGTAGTTTTGAGACTTAAGAGGATGGGCACAAACAAGAAACCCTTTTTTCGGATAGTGGTAGCGGACAAGGCAAGTCCTAAAGAAGGACGTTTTATAGATGCAATAGGTCATTATGACCCCAAAAAGAATCCTGCTACTATAAAGATTGATAAAGAAAGGGCTCTTTATTGGTTAAAAAATGGGGCTAAGCCATCAACAACGGTTAACAGTATTTTGAGAAAACAAGGAATAAGGAAACCGGCAACCAGCAAACAGTAACCGGAAGATTGCTAAATCTGGTTTCCGTACTCTGGTTTCTGGTTGCATGATTAAGCATGAAAATCGATATACTCACACTGTTCCCGTCCATGTTTACAGGCGCGCTGAATGAGTCCATGCTCAAGATAGCGCAGAAAAAGAAAAAAATAGTTATCGCGGTGCATAATATAAGGAATTGGACCTGCGACAGGCACAGGACCGCCGATGATAAACCTTACGGCGGAGGTTCGGGCATGGTCATGAAGATAGAGCCTATTTACAGGGCGTTGGTCAGCTTGCTGGGCAAGGACAAGGTAAAAAGACTGCAAAGCGGAAAACGCATAGATAGGGGGACAAAAATAATTTTACTTACGCCTCGGGGGTCGCGCTTTGACCAGCGAATGGCGAAAAATCTGTCAAAGGCTAAATACCTCGTTCTTATATGCGGGCATTACGAAGGAATAGACGAAAGGGTCCGCGTTTTTGTTACGGACGAAATATCCATAGGAGACTATGTGCTGACAGGCGGTGAAATACCCGGGATGGCCATA
>MHFD01000052.1:2717-4153 GCA_001804045.1 Omnitrophica bacterium RBG_13_46_9 | reverse complement strand
TCGGTCCCGAAAGTTTTATTAAGCGGCGATCACAGGGCAATCGCCCAGTGGCGCAAAAAAGAATCTCTTAGAACTACCAAAAAGATGCGAAGCGATTTATTAAAAAAGGAGATGCGACCATGAATAGCATTAAGCACATTGAGCAAAAATATCTTAAGAAGGAGGTCCCCAAATTCCGCATTGGCGATACCGTATCGGTATATCTTAGGATAAAAGAAGAAGGAAAGACCAGGACTCAGATTTTTGAAGGCGTCGTGATAAAAAGAAAAGGCGAGGGTCTTAAGTCTACGTTTACTGTGCGACGGATATCGTACGGCGAAGGCGTAGAACGTACATTCTTGCTGCATTCGCCTTTTATCGAAAAAGTGGAGATAAGGAAGAAAGGCTCGGTGCGCAGGGCAAAATTATATTACCTTAGAAAAAGAAAAGGGAAGAAATATAAAGTTGAAGAGAAGATCGAACGCGAAGCGCCTTCCGCCGTCCAGGATGCTGCATCATGAACGGAAGGCGCGCAAAGCCGGGTTTACGTGTATTGCGGGGATAGATGAAGTAGGTCGCGGACCCCTCGCAGGGCCTGTCGTGGCGGCGTCTCTAGTCCTTAGAGATGAAGTTTTTACGCATAGGATAGATGACTCCAAAAAGCTGACACCGCGGGCTCGTTCGCTTGCTTACCGGGAAATAATTGAGAAAGCCTGGATAGGAATCGGCATAGTAAGCGAAGGCCTTATAGATAGGATAAACATATACAACGCGACCGTCATCGCCATGGAGATGGCGATAAGAGATCTCAGCGTAAGACCTGATTTCCTTCTCATTGACGGACGGCTTAATCTGAAAAGCACCTGCAAAAAATCCTGTATTATAAAAGGCGATTCCAAAAGTCTTTCCATCGCCTGCGCTTCTATAATAGCCAAAGTCACGCGGGACAGTATAATGCTTGGGTATCACGAAAAATATCCCCAATATGGCTTCGCGCGCAATAAAGGCTATGGCACAAAAGAGCATATAAAATCTCTGAATAAGTACGGGCCATCGCCGATCCACCGTTTAAGCTTCAACCCTGTCAGGCGCCTGGTCGCCTCCTCTAGCTGATATATAGAAATAATATAAGCGGGATCGTGATAAAATCGAGAAGCAGCCATATCCGTAATCGGGCTAAAATCTCCGCTATATTAACAATGCACGCCAAAATTCCGTTATTGACAAAGGTGCGCATATCTACTATAATCTTAAAAGTCATCCATAAAGACAACGTTTTCGTCATGCTTATTATAACATCCCATCTATATTAGTATATATAGAATCGAAAGGAGAAGTCATATGAGGATAAGGTCTTCTACAATAGCAAAAATGGCGCAGCTTAAGCCCATAGAAGATATTGCCAGATCCCTCGGCATCAAGAAGAAATTTCTTGAATTACACGGTTTGTACAGGGC
>MHFD01000052.1:2460-2590 GCA_001804045.1 Omnitrophica bacterium RBG_13_46_9 | reverse complement strand
GAGATAACCCGCTGGAAATAAACCCCGAAACGATTGCATGGCGCAGGGTAACGGACATCAGCGACCGCTTCCTGAGGAACATCACAGCAGGTCTAGGCGGCAAAAATGACGGGATTGCGCGAAAGACGGG
>MHFD01000052.1:0-2423 GCA_001804045.1 Omnitrophica bacterium RBG_13_46_9 | reverse complement strand
TTAGCGATGAGCGAAAACATGAAGGACCTTAGGCAGAGGATAGGACGCATCGTTCTGGGATACACGAATAAAGAAAGACCGGTGACATGTGAAGACATAAAGGCGGCGGGTGCTATGGCCGCCATTTTGAGAGACGCTATAAAACCGAATCTGTTTCAGACAATGGAGCATACTCCCTGTCTTGTGCATACAGAGGTATCTGAGAATATTTCCATCGACTCCGGTTCAATCGTTGCCGATAGGATAGCTTTAGGTCTTTGTAATTATGTAATTGCCGAGGCAGGGTGCGGCGCGGATACCGGCGCCGAAAAGTTTTTTGACATAAAGTGCAGGGTAAGCGGACTGAAACCCGATGTTTGCGTGATTGTCTGTACAGCCCGGGCGTTAAAAATGCACAGCGGCGATTTTGAAGTCACCCCAGGAGAGCCGCTGCCCAAAGAAATGCTTCACGAGAATATATCCGCCATAGAGAGGGGTTTCTGCAATCTGGAAAAGCAGATCGAGAATCTAAAGGTTTTTGGGGTGCCCGTGGTGGTTTGCATAAACCGTTTTAGCGCGGATACCGAGAAGGAGATATCGGTCATTAAAAGACGCCTGAGAAACCTGGGCGTAAACGGAGTTGTTGTAAGCGATGCGTGGTCGACGGGAGGGCTGGGCTGCACAGAACTAGCAGGATCAGTTATCGAAGCATGTAAAGTCAAAAGCAATTTCCGCTTTCTTTATCCGCTTGATTTGCCGATAAAAGATAAGATAAAGAGGATTGCGAAGACAATTTACGGAGCAAAAGAAGTCGTATTTTCTGACCAGGCAAATAAAAAAACCCTGCTATTTAAGAAGCTGAAGTTGGACAATGTTCCGGTATGTATAGTCAAAACGCCTCTTTCCTTGTCCCACAGCCCAAAGAGAAAAGGCAGGCCCCACGGCTTTAAGCTTCCGGTCGAGGACATGGCGATCTATAACGGCGCGGGATATCTCTCTATTTTCTGCGGCAACGTAGAAACTATGCCGGCCCTGCCGAGGATCCCCTTGGGCACAAAAGTCAACGTTGACGATGAGGGAAGAATAACGGGCTTATTATAATAATCGCGATTTATAGAGCGTGACGGGTAAGCCACATACCCCGTCTGTCGCGCCATTCTGTGGCGACATCCTCCTATGTAGGGCCTCGAGTCAGACAGTTTGTCTTATCCGCCCATGGGTAAATCCTTGGTTCCCTGCGTAGGCGGATGAATGATAAGAAATGCTTAAATTCAACATACCTGCCTCTATTGTCATCTTAATTCTATTCCTTTTATCCGGATGTTCCAATAATACCCCTGTAACGCAGGATTTTCTTCTCATGGATACCCTGGTCCATATCGAAATAAGGGGCAACCTGGACAAAAACTCGAAAGCGACAGCTGCCAACGCGGCCTATGAAAGAATGCGGGAATCGGAAAAGCGCTTTACGTATTTTCGGGGCGAAAGCGAACTGGCGAGAATAAATAGGCTAAGGGCGGGGGAGCGGTTTCCAGTTTCGGAGGAGATGTTCGAAGTCTTGCTTGAGTCCAGGAAAATATCCCGCCTTACTGGTGGGGCGTTCGATGTCACCGTAGCTCCGGTTTTAGAGGTTTGGTCGTCATTGAAAAAAAGCCGCAAGTTACCTACCACGGAAGAGATCAGGACCGCCCTGGAACTGGTGGGCTCGGATAATTGGGCGCTTGACGAGAAGACAAAAACCTTGAGCCTCAGAAAAGACGGCGTTAAGATAAATTTGGGCGCAGTAGCCAAGGGCTTTATCGTGGATGATGGCATCCGGGTCCTGAAAGAAAAAGGAATCAAAAACGCCCTTATTAACGCCGGAGGCGATATGTATTGCATGGGAAAAGGCTCAAAGGGCGGCTGGAGAATAGGCATCAGGGACCCGGGCCGAACGGAAGGGGTTATAGGCATATTCAGAATAAGCAATAAAGCGGTTGCTACGTCCGGAGGTTACGAAAGATTTGTGGAGTTCAACGGGAAAAAGTTTGCCCATATAATCGACCCGAGGACCGGTTACCCAATAGAAAACCTATTAAAGAGCGTGACTGTCGTATCTGATAATTGTATTACAGCGGATGCCTTGGCTACCGCATTATACATACTAGGGGCAAGAGAGGGTCTTTCGCTCATCGAAAGCACGGATGGCACCGAGTGTTTCATTATTGATAAGGATGGCCAGGTCTACACGTCAAGCGGATTTAGGAAATTCGATTTGCGGATTATGGAGCGTGACTCAGGGCGCCTTCGGCCTGCCCGGTGAATCTAATAATTTCTTTTGCGTCTCAATCTGTCTTGATAGTCTGCGCATTCTGGTCAGGATCATAGAATAATATCGTCTTGACAAACCACCGCCGATAATATATAGTTATCTCAAATCCCGCGAATCTAATCCGCCGTAACCC
>MHFD01000051.1 GCA_001804045.1 Omnitrophica bacterium RBG_13_46_9 | reverse complement strand
ACGGGTCATGGACAGATGCGATTGAGACACATGCGCGCTTCCAGACAGACGGTGTATATCTTCTGCTGACGCACTATGAGAAGTCCGAGAAGAAGATTTTTCTGGAGAGCGCCAAACGCGCGATGGGATATCTTATGACCCTTGTGGAGGGATTGCCGGACGGGGGCATTTGGTTTTTGCACGATTCTCTCGAGTCCCGCCCGGAAAGCGTCAAGCTATTTTATAAAAAGCTTATCCCTTCGAGGGCTTTCGGGAAATCTTTGTCAAATACACTCTGTTTGAATACTCATATCTGGGCATTGATAGCGATAGATAAGCTAAATACCCTTGCCCCTTCGGAAAGATACGAAGAATATCTTAAAAGGGGGATGGGATCCTTGAAAAAGGTGCTTAACGCGCGGTCAGGCTACGCGTTATATCTCGTTGCATACGCGTTGAGAGATCTTATTTTGCGGGTAGCTGTAAAATTTGATAACCGTTTTACCAATACCCCGCAGAGGGTCTTTGATAATATTCTGCGGCGATATGTATTGCCGTTTCTGAAGAGATTTTTTCCGGTCCTTAGGATGCCCAACGGTTTTCTCGAAAGGGATCTCGCCTATTCTTCATTATCCGATTACTACCACCTCCAGAACCTTTTTGACCTGCTAGTCCTGTATAAAAGGAGAAAAGAGACCTGGCTTTTGGCTATCGTTCGCCATAGCCTGGACAACACCTTAACAAGCGGGCTTGTTAAATACTTTGCCAGAAAAGACCCGCGCATGGCCATTTTTTCGGATATGCTAAAGCTTGCTTCGGATGAAGTAAGCGGGGGATATCTGCGGGACCTCTCATGGTACATCGATTATTTTGACAAAATGAATCTGCCGCTCTCTCTAGATAGAGAAGCATCTCCCTTGATCGCTGATACTTTCAAGAAGCGGAACGGAGGCATGAAAATAGCTTTTATAGTAAGTGAATTCCCCAAATTATCAGAGACCTTTATTTTAAAACAGATTACGGGGCTTTTGGATCTCGGGCACCACGTAGAGATATTCGCGAGGCTTGACCCGAAAGAAGAAAAAAGACAGGCGGATATCGAAAGATATGGTCTTATGGGCCGTACGCATTATTACATGCCCCGGAACGGGGTCGTATGTATTCTAAAAACACTCTTTTTGCTGATTGTCAATTTTCATAAGGGGCCTATCAGGATATTACGGTCGCTCTACATATTCGGATATGGCCAAGGCGCCTGGTCGCTGAGATTTTTCTATATCCTCATATTTTTTTTAAATAAGAAATTTGACATAATCCACTGCCATTTCGGCCCGAACGGCATCCTCGGGGCGTTCCTTAGAAAGATGGGCGTACCGGGGAAGTGTGTGACCAGCTTTTACGGATATGATATTTCAGGATTCGTCACCGCTAAAGGAAACGGCGTTTACAAGGATCTTTTTTCTCGCTGTGACCTATGTTTATCCGTATGCGATTGTTTTAGGACAAGACTGATTGGGTTAGGTTGTGATGAAGATAAAGCAAAGGTCCTTCGGGTGGGGGTAGACCTTCAAAAGCTCAGATTTTCGGACAAAAGAATCAATGCTGCGGAAGGCATAAAAATAATTACAGTGGGTAGAATGTGTGAGAAAAAGGGGTACGAGTATGCTATAAGGGCGATGGCTAAATCGGTCAAAAGGCATAGAAATATCCTCTATACAATCGTAGGCGACGGCCCTTTAAGAGGCGCATTGGAGTCGTTGGTTTGCGAGTTGGATATTAAAGACCATGTGGAATTTTTAGGGATAATCAGGCAGGAAGAGATTTTGGGGCTTTTGGCGAAATCCCATATTTTTGTTCTATCCAGCGTAACCGCATCCGACGGAGACCTGGAAGGCACGCCCGTAGTTCTGTTAGAGGCCCAAGCCGCTGGCCTACCCGTCGTATCGACCTATCACAGCGGGATACCCGAAATCGTGGTCGACGGTAAATCCGGTTTTCTTGTCCCCGAAAAAGATACGGACGCCTTGGCTGATAGGATAAATTATCTGGTCGAGAACCCGCAGATTTGGACGGAGATGGGCGCGGCGGGAAGGAGATTTATAGAAGAAAATTTTGATATTAAAAAATTGAACGAGATGCTCATCGAGGACTATAAGAGCCTTTTTAGGCGGTGAGTACGGGTAATCCCTGCTTGACTCTGGTTGACGTCACTTTAAAATAGAGATGAAACGAAGTAAATTCTTGCATAACGGGCCAATTATGATAAAATTTAGGTGAATAACAAAAGGTGGAAATACTTATAATATCGTAACAATAAATAAATGAGGTAAACAATATGACAAATCGACAGGCAAGTATTAAATGGGTAAACGTTTACAAAGATATGACCACCAAAGGTATCGAACGCTCTTTTCTTTCCAAACGCCAATATACGCTTGCTAAAGACAAATATACCTCGACAGACAATGACAATTTCAACGCCCTGGCCATAGCCATAAGAGACAGGCTGATTGAGCGCTGGATCAATACGCAACAGAGGTATCATAGAGAAAATGTGAAGAGGGTCTACTATTTGTCAATGGAATTTTTGATAGGGCGTTTACTGGGGAACAATATATTGAACCTCGGGCTATGGGATAAAGTAAAAGAGGCCATGTACAATTTGGATCTTGAACTGGAAACCTTGCGCGAATACGAGGTCGATGCGGGTTTGGGTAACGGCGGCCTGGGTAGATTGGCCGCCTGCTTTCTGGATTCCATGGCTACACTCGGCATTCCGGCCACCGGATATGGCATAAGGTATGACTACGGAATTTTTAACCAGAAGATTGTAAACGGCTATCAGATTGAATATCCCGAGGAATGGCTTAACAGGGGTAACCCATGGGAGTTCCAAAGGGCAGAGTATACCACAAAAGTGCGATTTTACGGACATACGCAGGTTTTTAACGGTTCGGACGGGAAACCGCGGGTCAAATGGATAAATACCGAAGATGTGTTGGCTATGCCTTACGATGTGCCCATAGCGGGGTATAAAAACGGCATTGTCAATACCCTGCGCCTTTGGTCGGCCAGGGCAACCGAGGAATTCGATTTTAAGTATTTTAATAGCGGCGATTATGAAGGCGCTGTTTATAACAAGGTATTCTCAGAGAATATTTCCAAGGTGCTTTACCCCAATGACAATATGAGTCAGGGCAAGGAATTGCGTCTGAAGCAGGAGTACTTTTTTACGGCAGCCTCTATTGCGGATATCATACGGCGTTTCAAGGAAGATAACTCTAATTTCCTTAATTTTCCGGATAAAGTGGCCATACAGCTGAATGACACGCACCCGTCTATAGCCATCGTTGAACTTATGCGCATCCTTATAGATGAAGAAAATCTTGAGTGGGATGTCGCCTGGGACATAGTGACAAGGACGTTTGCGTATACGAATCATACCGTCATGCCGGAGGCGCTGGAGAACTGGACGATCCCCACGTTCGAGACCCTGCTGCCTAGGCATATGCAGATTATCTACGAAATAAATATGCGGTTTTTAAGGGATGTGTCAACGCGTTTTCCCGGAGATATAGACCGCTTGAGGCAGGTGTCTATTATCGAGGAGAGCGAGCCCAAAAAGATACGCATGGCTGCCCTAGCCATGATAGGCTCCCACTCGGTTAACGGGGTTTCGGAAATCCATACGGATATTTTGAAAAACCATATTTTCAGGGATTTTTACGAGGTCTTCCCGGAGAGGTTCAATAATAAGACAAACGGTGTCACGCAAAGGAGGTGGCTGCAAAAGGCAAACGACAGGCTTTCGAATTTGATTACAGAGGCGATAGGCGACAAGTGGACAACGGATTTGTATAAGCTAGAGAATCTCCTGCGTTTTAAAAAAGACAGCTCTTTCTGCGGCAAGTGGCAGGAAGTGAAAAAAGAAAACAAAAAATTTCTGGCGGACTATATCTATAAGAGCACCGGTACGATCGTCACCCCTGAATCCATATTCGATGTTCACATAAAGAGGATGCACGAATATAAGAGGCAGCTCTTATTCGGTCTTTTCATTATTTCACAATACCTGAGGATCAAGAGAAACCCCCAGGAGCCCTTTACGCCGAGGACCTTCATAATAGGCGGCAAGGCAGCGCCAGGTTACTTCATGGCGAAATTGATCATAAAGTTCATCAACAGCATTGCCGATGTGATAAACAGGGATAAAGGCATCGGCGATAAACTGAGGGTTGTGTTTATGGAGAATTACCGCGTATCCTTGGCCGAGAAGATATTTCCGGCCAGCGAATTGTCCGAGCAGATATCCACCGCCGGGACAGAGGCGTCCGGAACGGGGTGCATGAAGTTTATGATGAACGGGGCGCTGACCATAGGGACACGGGACGGCGCAAATATAGAGATTGCGAAGGAAGTGGGAGAGGATAATATATTTACTTTCGGTCTGACAATCGACGACATAAAAAAACTGATCTCAAGCGGCTACGGCCCCCAGGAGTATATAAACCGTTCCCCGGTCTTATCCGAGGTTATCGACCTTGTCCGGAGAAATTTCTTTTCACCGGTAAATTACGATCTTTTTAAACCGATTGTAGATAATCTGCTGGACGGGGACCCCTATTTTATATGTGCCGATTTTGACGCCTACTGCGCCATGCAGGATAGGATTTCAGACGCTTATGGCAATAAGAGGGCGTGGAGCGAAAAATCCATTATTAATGTGGCCAAGTCCGGAAAGTTCTCCAGCGACAGAACGGTCAAGGAGTACGCGAAAGAGATTTGGAATGTCCCTTATCATTCTTCCCACGGCACTACCATTTAATATCTATCGGATACGTATTTACGCGCAAAGATGCGAAAGATGAGCAGATATATCTGTATCCACGGGCACTTTTATCAGCCGCCGCGTGAGAATCCATGGCTCGAAGAGGTCGAGTTGCAGGAATCCGCTTATCCTTACCATGATTGGAATAAGAGGGTTGCCGCCGAATGCTACGCCCCTAACGCCACTTCGCATATCCGCGATTCCGCGAGGAAGATGGTGGATATCGTCAATATCTACTCCAAAATAAGCTTTGATTTCGGACCTACACTGCTATCGTGGCTGCAGAGGCATGAACCCGAAACCTATAGCGCCATTTTGCAGGCCGATAGTAAAAGCAGGGAAGATTTTTTTGGGGGGCATGGTTCGGCCATGGCCCAGCCGTACAACCATATGATCATGCCGCTGGCGAATGCCAGGGATAAGCGGACACAGGTGATCTGGGGGATAGCGGATTTTGAACACCGGTTTAAACGCAAACCCGAGGGGATGTGGCTTCCCGAAACAGCCGTTGATTCGGAGACGTTGGATATCCTGGCCGAACACGGGATCAGATTTGCGGTCCTCGCGCCTCATCAGGCGTTGCGGGAAAGGGAAATAGGCGATAAGAAATGGAGGGACCTAAGCAAACATAAACTGGACACAAAAAATCCTTATCTGTGTAACCTCCCATCTGGCAGGAGCATAGCCTTATTTTTTTATAACGGCGCCATATCACATGGGGTGGCTTTCGGGGATCTATTGAATGACGGCGTAAATTTCGCCAATAGATTGATCTCCGCTTTTAGTGACGAAGAGGTGGACGCCCAGCTCGTCAATATAGCTACTGACGGAGAGACTTACGGGCACCACCATCGTTTCGGCGATATGGCCCTGGCGTATTGCCTTTATCACATAGAATCCAATAATCTCGCGGAGATCACGAATTACGGAAAATATCTGGAAGAATACCCGCCGACGCGCGAGGTAGAGGTTCTCGAGAACTCATCATGGAGCTGCGGCCATGGCGTAGAGCGGTGGCGCAGTGATTGCGGGTGCAATTCGGGAATAAATCCGAGATGGAAACAGGGCTGGAGGAAGCCTTTAAGGGACGGCATGGATTGGCTGAGAGATAATCTGGCGCGCATATATGAAAAACATATGTCTGGCCTGGTAAGAGACGCCTGGGACCTAAGAAATGAATACATAAAGGTCGTTCTAGAAAGATCCGATAAAAATGCGGATTCTCTCTTATCCGGGCACGCCCTAAAAGCGCTGACAAAAGATGAAAAGATAAAGGTCCTTAAACTTCTGGAGATGCAACGGAATGCGATGTTTATGTATACTAGCTGTGAGTGGTTTTTTGACGATATTTCCGGAATCGAGACTATCCAGGGGCTGCAGTATGCCGCCAGGGCGCTTCAGCTGGCGGGTGATGCGAGCGGATCGTCGTTGGAGTTGGAGGAGGGCTATGTGGCGTTTCTTGAGAAAGCGCCAAGTAACATACCTAGCTTTGGCAACGGCGCGAAGATCTACGAGAGTGTCATAAAACCGGCCTTGGTCGATTTGCCTAGGGTAGCGGCGCATCACGCCATGTCATCTATCTTCGAAGATCTCCCGGAGCTTGCGGACGTTAACGCGTATATCATTGACAGGAAGGCGCATGATTTACAGGAGGCGGATGATAAAAAACTGGCGTTTGGCATCATTTCGGTGCGTTCAAAAATTACCCTGGAAGAGGGTGCCATTAATTATGCGGTTTTATATCTGGGGAATCATGACATTATAACCGGCGTAAAAGAGAATATGGAGATGGGACGCTTCGATTCCTTAAAGGAAGAGATGAAAGCCGATTTTGTAACGGGTAAAATTCACGGTATGAGCGCTTTGATAGATAAAAACTTTGATGGACACACCTACTCCCTAAGCGAACTTTTTAAAGATAGACGCACCGAGATTTTAAACAAGGTGTTTCACAAGACATCCAAAGAATTGGAATCGGCATTGCGGACAATTTATAAATACCAATATCCGGCGATGCAGACGGTCAAATTATTCAGGATACCGCTTTTAAAGTATTTTTACAATAACCTGGAATTTGCTTTAAACGCGGACATATTCAACCTGTTGAAAAAAGAAGGCAAGGTCGACTGCAAGAGACTTAAGGCGCTGCTGAAAGAGGCCAAAAGTATCTCAGTCCAGCCCGACAACGTGACCTTGAGCTTTATCATAAGCCGTAAGATAAATTCTATAATTAAGGAATGGTCGGGGGCTGCGGAAGATATGACACTCGTCGAGGATGTTTTCTCTCTTCTCAAGACGTTGAACGGCTTATCGCTGGACCTTAATTTGCGCGAATCGCAGAACGTGTATTTCTATGTAGGCAGGAGGCTCTTGCCGTCGATGCGCCAGAAGGCGGAATCAGGCGATAGATCAGCAAAGAGATGGGTAGAGCTTTTTAGTGACCTTGAAGATTATTTAAAAGTGGAGATCGAATAATAACCGGCGGCGCGCCGGCAATAACGAACGGGTGGCCAATGAACAAAAGGGCAAGCGGAATTTTACTTCACATTACTTCTCTTCCTTCTCCTTACGGCATGGGCGATTTAGGGCGGGGGGCCTATAAATTCGCAGATTTTCTTGCCGAAACGAAACAGCATTACTGGCAGGTCTTGCCGCTTAATCTGACAAATCAGGCATGCGGCAATTCTCCTTATAGCGTCGTCTCGACTTTCGCTGGAAATACCGGCCTCATAAGCCCGGAGATCCTTATTGAAGACGGATTCCTGTCAGAAAAGGATCTGAACCAGATGCCGACTTTTCCTCAGGGCCGGTGCGATTATGAAAGCGCTATTAGCTATAAAGAGAAGCTGTTTGCCAGGGCGTATAAGAATTTTGATTTAAATAAAAAATCAGAGCCGGAATATAAGGATTTTTGCCTAAAGAACTCGGAGTGGCTGAATGATTTCGCGCTTTTCATAACCTTGAAGGGAAGGTTCGGCGGAAGGGCGTGGAGCCAGTGGAAAGAGGAGCTTAAGGATAGGCGGAAGAGCGCGCTCTCCGCAGCAAGAAAAGACAATAAGGATGAAATAGAAAAGGCAAAGTTTTTGCAGTATATTTTTTTCAAACAGTGGTTTTCGCTGAAAACTTACTGTAACGAAAAGGGTATAAGGATTATAGGGGACCTGCCTATATATGTAGACTATGATAGCGCTGATGTCTGGACGAATACGGATATTTTTAAACTGGACAAGGACAAGAACATGACTTGTTTTTCAGGCGTCCCGCCCGACTATTTCAGCGAAACGGGACAGCTGTGGGGAAACCCTGTGTATAGGTGGGATGTGCTGGAAAAAACAGGATTCCAATGGTGGGTTAGGCGCATGGGGCACAATCTGGCGTGTTTTGATGTGACTAGGATCGACCACTTCCGTGGCCTGGTGGCTTACTGGGAGGTTCCGTCCGGCGAAAAAACGGCTGTTAACGGCCAGTGGGTGAATGTCCCCGTAAAAGAGTTTTTTAACACGCTTCTAGGGCATTTTGCAAATTTTTCTATTATTGCCGAGGATCTGGGGCTGATTACGCAGGATGTCAGAGACGTCATGGATCATTTCAAATTTCCGGGCATGAAAGTGCTTATCTTCGCCTTTGGAGAGCGTAACCCCATGCATCCTTATTTGCCGCATACATACGGCAGGAACTGGGTAGTTTACACAGGGACTCACGATAACGATACGGTAAAGGGATGGTTTGAGAACAAGGCGACACCCGAAGAGAAAAATAGAATATTTCGCTATGTAGGAAGAGAGCTGAAGGCCGAAGAAATCAGCTGGGAATTTGTGAGGCTCGCTATGATGTCAGTCGCTGATACGGCTATCTTTCCGCTGCAGGATATACTCGGCTTAGATACATACGCCCGGATGAATACACCGGCCACCGTCATAGGTAACTGGCAATGGCGTTTTTTGCCTGAACAGTTGACGCCTTCGGTATATGAAAGGCTCTCAGAGATTACGGAGATCTACGGCAGAGATTCTTAGGAAGAAGTCACCGACGAATTCGCTTTTACCAAAAGCACGGAATTCCTGCCGCCTAACTTGTCATTTTCCGCAAGGCTGTTGTCCGGGTCTTCCTTCCAATGGCCATCCACGACAAACTTGTAATAATAGGTCCCTTCAGGCAAGGGAATCACCTTAAGCCATATCCCGTTATCAAGCTTTTTCATTGCGCAAGCTTCGCTGATAACCCAGTCGTTAAAGCTTCCTGCGACATATACGCTTTTGGCATCAGGCGCATACAGCCTGAACATGGCCTGCGATTTATCCGGATTCGCGGACACATTTTTTAAGTCAACGGGCTCGCCCTTAAATTGCGGGACTATCTCCAGGGCCAGGCCGTTATAATCCTTTGCCCCATTGGCGTAGCCCGCATATTCAAAAATAGCTTTCCCGACAAGCGTTGATTCCCTCAATTTTATATTGGGCCTTATGGTTGTATGGAAAAGCTCATCTCCGAATAGCTCTTTTGCCTTTTGCAAAAAGCTTTTTGCAAAGTTTGACCTGCCGTCAAAAAGCGTAACGAGAAATTTAACAGAGGGTCTTTTTAAACCCGTGCTTTCGGATATCCTCAATATTTCGTTTATCTGATTTACGCCGTTTAAGGAAAACAGGCTCACATCCAAAGGGACTATTAATCGCTCCGCCGCGACAATGGCGTTTAAAGTAAGGAAACCGAGGTTCGGGGGCGTATCTATTATTACGTAATCAAACTGCTGCAGCCCATTTTCTTTTAAAGCGACGGAAAGCAGCCGCACCCCGTTTTTTACGCCGGCTATCTTTTGCTCCATAGTGCTAAGCGATATATGCGAGCCTATGACCCACAGGTTATTGTATTTTTTATGCATGAGAGACGGTATGTCTAAAACATTTCGGTTTATAAACGCCTCAAAAATAGCGTAACAACTCTTTAAAGGATCCGAGATTTTTATCCCGAGTGCCAGGGTAGCATGTGCCTGAGGGTCAAGATCTATCAAGAGCACCTTTTTCTTCATGCCAGAGATAGCAGCGGCCAGATTGACCGCAGTAATTGTTTTTCCGCATCCGCCTTTCTGATTGGCGATAGTTATTACTTCCATGACAACGCTCCTTTCCTATGTGACCTATGGATAATCGTTGATTTATGTAGCCCGGATCTTTTTGGGCGACAGGTAGGTTCTATGTACCGATTAGTGTACATGATGTAATTATTGTACACCCTGCAGAAAATTGTGCAACATATTTTTACAAAAAAATTCACTTGCGATAATCCGCCCTTTTCTGTAAAATGAAGCCATTGGTCTGCGAATCAAAACCCACGTTAATATTCGGTCGGGCGCGGCAGCTAAAACAAGATATCAGGTTTTTAAGAATATCAAGATGAGCAAAAGAAGCAAGGTTAAGCCAAGGGATATTCCAAAAAAGATACCGGACGAAACTCAAGAGGCGCTGGCGGATCCGGCAAAGGTGTTCTATCATAAGGCGCTCATGGTGCAGGAAGAGGAGAAAAAAAGAATTTCCAGGGACCTGCATGATGAAACGGGGCAGATAGTCATAGCGCTTGGGGCGTTACTAAATGTAATGGAAAAAGAATTAAAGGACGGGAACACGCAGAAGACGCTGGAGATAATAGAGGAAAGCAGGGAGATGATAAAGGAAATAGCCGGCAGGATGAAGGCCATGGCCCTTAACTTAAGACCTCCCGAGTTTGATATTTTGGGGCTTCCCGCTGTGCTCAGGGAATATTTTTCGCAGTGCACAAAATTACACCCGCTAAAGATAGAATTCAATGAAAATCTTAAAGACAGGAAATTGGAGGAAAATATAGAAATCGCGCTGTATAGAATAGTTCAGGAAGCCGTTTATAATATCCAGAAACATTCGATGGCTACAACGGCTAAGATAGGTCTGATAATTGACAACGGTGAGCTGAGCCTGCTTATCGAGGATAACGGTAAGGGCTTTAACGTGGAAGAATATTATGCAAACCCGGACCCGACTAAAATGGGGTTAAGAGGGGTAAGGGAAAGAGTGGATATGTTAAATGGGGTTTTTTTTATTGAGTCTACCTTGGGCAAGGGGACAAAATTAAAAATAGTTTTATCGTCATTATTATAAGGGATCAATTTTAATGGCAATTGAAGTAATGCTTGTTGATGACCATTCAATAGTGCGGCAGGGTATAAAATCCATTATATCCAGAGAAGATGATATAAAAATTGTTGCAGAAGCCTCCGATGGCCAGGAAGCCGTAAGGTTGGCAAAAAGTAAATCTCCCGATGTTATTATTATGGATATAACATTACCTTCGCTTAACGGATTGGATGCAAGCCAACGTATTATAAGAAGTAACAAAAATATAAATATCCTTATATTGAGCATGCATGAAAACCGTGCTTTTATCGAAAAATCGTTACATTACGGCATAAAGGGCTATATATTAAAAGACTCCGCGGCGGATGAGATTGTTCACGCCATAAGAGAGGTTTATGCCGGAAGGTACTTCCTGAGTTCAAAGATATCATCGTTTATAATACAAGATTACGCTTTTAGAAAAAAGAAATCTTTACAGCTGAAAGGTATTTCAATACTTACAGCTCGTGAGCGTCAAATACTTCAGCTTATCGCTGAAGGCTTGCATAACAAGGAAATAGCAAATAAGCTAAAGATCTCATTAAAGACAGTGCTTGTCCACAGGAATAACATTATGCAAAAACTTGACATACATAATCAGGCTCAGCTTATTCGGTTTGCGTTAAGAGAAGGAATAACTAGTTTGTAACTTTAACCCTGTCACAAACTGCTTATTCTGCTGCTGTTTTTGCCAATCATAGAAAGCTGGCTCAATACTATTCGTAAGTAGAAAAACCCATAAAACTAGGTACTTTTGCTTATTTACATTTTTCTTAAAATATGATACCATAGTTGTCCTTTTCGATATTGTGTGTAGCGTAGGTGTGTAAAGCCAAAATAGGAGGTGTGG
>MHFD01000050.1:5081-5485 GCA_001804045.1 Omnitrophica bacterium RBG_13_46_9 | reverse complement strand
AACCGGGGAAGATACCCGAAGTCTTCCAGGATACCCAATACAAAGTAGAAACTGATAATATAAGGCAAAACCATCGCCAGAGGAACGTATAGACCCGTCGTCAACACCCCGAAGGACTGCGTGTAATTTACATTTCCCTCAACAAGTTTTCCTATGATGATATCGTGAAGAACGCTGCCCTGACCTAATAATGCCGACAGCCTCAAAACCACCGGTGACCAAAATCTCTCAAAAACAGGTTCAGCCGCGTATGTAATAATATTTTCCGCTACGAAGCGTATTACCCAGAAAGCGCAGAATAAAACCAAAAACGCAACCGGTATTCCCGTAACAGGCTTTATGCTTAGATCTTCCAGCCGCTCTAAAAAAGTATGGTGCCGGTGGTGTAACTTCTGGACATCCTC
>MHFD01000050.1:2800-5055 GCA_001804045.1 Omnitrophica bacterium RBG_13_46_9 | reverse complement strand
TTTCTTCCTCTGTCAATGGCCCTATTTTTTTTGCCTTTGCTTTCGTAAAACGCCCGGCAAGCTCTTTTATGCCTTCTCCCGTCAAACCACAGGTCGGTACCACCGGTACGCCCAAAGCCCTCTCCAGTTTCTCCGCGTCTATCTCTACGCCCCGGTGTTTGGTGTCATCCCACATATTAAGCGCCACCACAACGGGCAGTTCCTTCTCCAAAAGCTCCAATGTCAAATACAAGTTTCTCTCCAGATTCGTGGCGTCAACGACATTTATAACCAGATCCCCTTCTTCCAGCATGTGAACTGATACCTCTTCCGCCTTTGAGGTAGGTTTCAGGCTATAAATTCCGGGAATATCGATAATCGCCGGTCGGCTATCATTTATCTTCATATACCCTTGTGTAAACCCTATGGTGGTACCGGGATAATTTGAGATAATGACTTTTGCGCCGGTAAGCCTGGAAAAAATCGCGCTCTTTCCGACATTTGGGTTGCCTATCAACAGTATCTTATTTAGTTTAATCATAATCTATATCTTATAACAAGGATATACAGAATTATTTTTATCGGTGTTCATCCGCTTCCGATCCGTGTCCGTTCGTGTATAACCGTTACCGTTTGACCTCGACCAATATCTTTGAGGCCATGCCAAAACCGATAGCCACATTAAAGTTATCCACCGATAATGTCTGGGGGCCCCTGCGAAAATGGGCTCCTGTCTTTTTTATCTTTTTTCCTACTGTTATGCCAATGTTCTGAATTTTACGCGCTGCGCCGGAACCGCCCTGTATATCCGTGACAACGCCAACTTCGCCTGTCTTCATATCAGCCAAACTTACTACCATTTTATCTCCCTCAGTGGTTTTCCCTATTACGATTCCGTATTTCCCTTTTTCCTACCCCGGATCAAAATATATTTTTACCTCTTCTTTTCTACCGTCGCGCCAAAACAAAACCACCTATGAAAAGGCTCTGAGGCTATCCACTCTAAGACCGGCTTTAAGGCTCAAGCGTCGGGGTCTCATTTTTTATACGTTTTGACAAAATACTCTATGCTCCGGTTATATGTCTTTTCCGCGTTGGCCGGAAAAAAGCACCCCGGAAGTTCCCTGTTCTTTAGATGGTATTGTACGCATTCGCAGCAAATGCCTTTCCTGCCGCAGGGCTCATATGTGCAGCTGCAATGCGTCATATTCTTTTCTTTTTTGCACTCCATATATTATACCTGCCTTCTCATTTCATTAAAATTAAAAATGAAAGATTAAATATTATAGATCTAATTTAAAAAATGTTTCTGTATTTTTAATCTTTGATTTTTGATTTTTAGTTTTTATCTATGTCGCCTATGAAGCGTTCCGGCCTGTTTGATCTCGAATATGCCGCCCTTATCTCCCTGCCGGGGTTCGCGCTCTTTTCCCGGAACATGACTTCACCGTCTTCCCGGGCATCGCAGTAACTGGCGCAGATCTCCATCGCTCTCTCAAGAAGTTCTCCGCTTATGCCGCGCGGCACCATGCAATGCGGACCGCGCACGCGTTTGGGCACAAACATTATATACTTCCCCCCGTCCAGGCTTCTTAGAATATTGTTATCCTTCTCATTTCTTCCGATGATCACTTTATTTTTCTGGTCGAGGCCTACGTGCCTTCCGACTTTCAATAACTCGATATCATGGATAGATGGTTTCCCTTCCCTTCTTAAAAGGTCTTTCAAGCGGGCCGAAAAACAGGGGTCCGTCAGAAGGCATCCGCCGGCCGGCGTAGGCACATCCTTAATGCCATATTGCGCGGCCATTTCAAGCTGCCTCTTCCGCTGGCGGCCGGATATATCCAAAAGCCTGGATCTGTCAATCTTGCCCTCCTTCTCTATTTTCGTCTCCGGCAGCAATTTTGCGCTCAGGGGTCTTAATACATAATCGGCATAACCCGACTCCTTGGCTACCGTGTGAAGAGACTGTTTATTCTGGGACATGGGCCTCTCGCCCAGGACCTCTCCCGTAAAAATAAAGTCAAACCCCTCCTTCCGCATTATCCCGCCGGCTATCTTAAGCATTAGCGCGTGACAATCTATGCATGGATTCATACCGGAGCCATACCCGTGCTTCGGATTAAGCAGCATATCCAGATGTTCCCCCGTAATATCTTTGACTATAATCGGGACTTTCAGTGATGTCGCGGCTTTTTTGGCATTTTCCGCGTTAAAAAATGGGCTTACAAACGAAATAGAGGTCACCTCTATCTCCTGTTCCTGTAAAACCAAAA
>MHFD01000050.1:0-2748 GCA_001804045.1 Omnitrophica bacterium RBG_13_46_9 | reverse complement strand
AATAGCCTCTAGATCCGCGGGGCCGGCTACGCCTTGCCTCTCCTTCTAAGCACGTCCTTTGCGCTAATGGGCTTGACTTTTTTCTTTCCGGCCTCAAAAACACTGATACAGTTATTGCCTTTGAAAAAACCTTTTATCCTGTCCAGCTCCTTCTTCGGCAAGGGGCGCACCCCGCATGGCCTTAACGGTGTATTGATCTGGATCTGGTCAGGCCTGATCTC
Organism: Omnitrophica bacterium RBG_13_46_9; assembly: GCA_001804045.1. Classification (GTDB taxonomy): domain Bacteria; phylum Omnitrophota; class Gorgyraeia; order JABMRN01; family RBG-13-46-9; genus RBG-13-46-9. The sequence continues at coordinate 2,527 of MHFD01000050.1, read as the reverse complement.
CCCGGCAAGGCGGGCTATCTCTTCTGCGTAACCCTTGTTTATATCCACAAACATTATCTGAGGCGCCAGTTTCCCCTTATATCTGGACCTGAATCCTTTCACCCCTTTTACAATCGCGTCGAGCGTTATTCCTTTCATGGGTCTATTTATTTGCGCGAAAAGCCGCTGCGTGTGCGCGTCGAGCTTGGCGATTACAAAGTCGGCCAGCATTAAATCCTCCTGAACGTCCTTTCTGGATAGCATGGAAGAATTTGTCAGGATCGCTATCTTCTCTTTTCTTATCTTTCTCACACCATTTATGATCTCTCCTAAATTTTTAGCCAATGCGGGGTCGCCTGCGCCCGAAAACGTAATATAGTCTATTTTTAACGGCGGCATAGCTTTGAGCTCTTCGATGATCCTGGCAGCCGGGACAAATACCTTTCTTTTGTCCGTCAGAGAACCGACCTTGCCGATCTGGCAATAGACGCAGTTAAATGTGCATATCCTGCCTCTCTTGGAAGAAACGGGGTCTATTCCCAGGGACCTCCCTAATCTCCAGCTCGACACTGGGCCATAAACATATCTGTATATTTTCTTCGGCATGTTACCAATACAAATAGGGCGCTTAAATCTTTTTTTACCCGGATTCGCGCGTATTACGAAGAGAAAAAGCCGCGCGCCTGCGGTATCGGGATGCTTTAGCGGTCTTTCTTATAGGGCATCACAAAATTATGATTACAGCGATTAAAGATAAGATTACAGTGATTACATCTCGACAATGGAATCGCTGTAATCTCTTTTTCTGCCGAAGACAGATCCGCCTCTGGCGGAAAAAATCGCTGTAATCATAGGCTAAATTAATTTTGTGAAAGCCTATCTTTCTTAAAAAGTAGGACTCCCCCTACCTAGCTTCCCAAAAAACGTTTCCTCTCCGCCAAGAGGATGACGTTCCTTAATTCCTCTATATTGCGCGCGTTCAGCCAGCGCTTGTCAAAATCGCGGCTCTGGGCAATCTGGGCGATAGCCGCCAGGGCCCGAAGATGAAAATTCCGCTCATCACAGGAACCGACAAGGACAAACATGGTATGGACCATCTGGGGCGTATCGGGAAAGATAATGCCTTTTTTGCAACGTACCAGGATAATGTCGAATTTAGCGTTCCCCTTTACGACTATGTGAGGAATAGCCAGCCCCGGCGTGATCACGGTACTTGACTGCCTCTCCCTTTCAATGAAAAGGTCAAAGAGAGCCTTTTCGTCTATTGCCAGCCGCCCGGATAGGATGTTCGCCACCACTCTGAAGGCCTCCTCGGCCTTTCGTTCCGATTCGGAAGGCGGGTCATAATCTATTATTTCGCATCTTTTTATAAGGTGATCGAACCTGTCCTCGATTATGCTGTCCCGTTCGATGATTATCTCTCTCAATTCGTCGGGCAAGGTAGCGTCGACAAGTTCCCTGGCCGTCAGCCTTTCGATAACATGCACTAAAGCGGCCTGGCGGTTGACCTTTTTTCTGGCGTATACCAGATACCAGGCCAACGCGCAGGCTATAAAAAATCCTGTTATCGATAGAGTAAGTTTTCCCATCTCGAAAATAAGAAAACTGTATCCCAGGATAGCGGCTATCTGCATCCAGGGGTAGAGGGGCGAACGGAATTTCGGACGATAGCTTTGTATTTTACTTTCCCGCATGACGATAAGGGACATGTTTTCAAAGATAAATAAGAGCATCATCAGGGTAGATGCGGTCTTCACCAGATTCTCCAAGCTCAGGAACAGTATGACCGCTATCATAAAGAAAGTCGTAAGGATTATGGAAAAAACGGGCGTTTTGGAGCGTGGGTCTATTCTTCTGAAAAGTTTGGGCAACAGGCAATCCTGGCTCATCGCCATGGAATCGCGGGAAGCGGTCAGGATGCCGGCATTAGCTGTGGAGACAAAGGCCAAAAGGGCGGCGAAAGCCAATATTATACTTCCCGTCTTCCCCATAAAAGTGCCGGCAGCAAGCGAAATCGGCGTAAGAGAATTCGCCAGTTTCGCGGGATCGAGCAAGCCTACCGTTACAAAAACAACCGCGGCGTAAAGAAACATCACGACGCTAAAGGCGAGGAACATCCCTAACGGTATATTTCTCCCGGGATTTTTTACCTCTTCCCCGACACAGCATATCTTTGTGAGGCCCCCGAAAGAGACAAAAACCAACCCCGCGGTAGCAAATACCGAACCGAAACCAAAAGGCATAAAGGGGACGTATCGCTGGGGTTGAATAAATAAAAAGCCACGAAATATATACACAAATAGTATGCCGATGAGAGAAAGAACCAGAATTATCTGAAATCTCCCGGCTTGCTTGACACCGAGAATATTGACAAACATGAAAAAAATACAGCATCCCACGGCAATAAGTTTTATCTGCATCTGTGTAATGCCGGGATTGATAAGTGTGGCAAAAATGCCTATTCCCACAAGGGCAAAGGCGCTTTTAAGACTGAGTGAAAACCAGCTGGCAAGCCCCCCTATGGTACCCATGGAAGCCCCCATGCTTC
>MHFD01000049.1:10889-11132 GCA_001804045.1 Omnitrophica bacterium RBG_13_46_9 | reverse complement strand
CGTAAGCGAGCGGACGTCCCACGTCCTACGTAACGAGCAAATAGTTAGCGTCCCTACTACCCAACGTGCCATAACGGTACATTCCATCAAATCTCATTGATTTCGAAGCGACACTATGTTAAGATACCTCCCAAAAAGAATAAAAGCATGGACCTGCATTATAAGATTCTAGATACTATAAAGCGTCACGAAATGTTGCGAAGGGGCGACAGGGTGCTGGTGGCTGTTTCCGGCGGCCCGGAT
>MHFD01000049.1:7732-10837 GCA_001804045.1 Omnitrophica bacterium RBG_13_46_9 | reverse complement strand
AATTATATGTCGCGCATTTAGATCATGGTATGCGAGGCGGAGAATCCCGTCGGGATGCGCGGTTCGTAAAAGATATGGCCGGAAAGGCGCGTCTTGGACTGGTTCTTAAAAAGATATCTCCGACCGTAGGTAAATCCAAACTGTCACTGGAGGAGAGACTCAGGGAAAAACGATATGCTTTCTTCAAAGAGGCCTGCAGGAAAACCGGAGCCGGCGTTGTGGCGACCGCACACACGCTGGATGACCAGGCGGAAACAGTGCTTATGCGCATAGTAAAAGGCGCTTCTCTCAAGGGCCTGGTCGGGATTCACCCTGTTCGCGTCGATAAAAATCTAAGATTTATCAGGCCACTGATCGAAATAGAGAAAAAAGACATAACAAGATTCCTGAAAAGAAAAAACATCCCGTTTAGGACCGACCGAACGAATTTCGAAAACCGGTTCCTAAGGAATGCGATCAGAAACAAAGTTCTGCCGTACCTTGAAAAATATAACCCTTGCGTCAAAAGGTCGTTGTCTAATCTGGCGGATTCGCTGAGAGAGGATTACGAATTCATCGAAGAAGAAAAGCATAGAAGGCGAAATCTCATAAGGCCGGGAAAATACGCCGATTATATCTTGCTTCGCGATATCCTGTTGCAACCCAAGGCGCTCCAGCGGGAAATCGTACGCGAGGCTCTTAAGAGAGCGGGGGCAAATATCAAAAAATTGACTTTCCGGCACTGGAAGGACTTCGACGTTTTTATGCGCACCAGAGAAAAAGGCAAATCCCTGGACTTGCCGGGAAGCGTCAGAGTGGTCAAGGCAGAAAACCGCCTGGTATTTGTCAGATAAAAAGCATGCTGTCTCTGGTGCTTCTTGCCGTGTGGATTTGGCCGGAGAACTAAACGCATGAAAATCGCCGTGACTTTGCATCAGGTGTTTCCAAGGCGCATTTATCCGCATGATTAGGTATTGCGCAAAAACATAAATTATGCTAATATATTAGGCCTATATGACCCCAGAAAAACAGAACAAACAGAATAAAGAAAAGAAACCGTCGCCGAACGGCAGAAATCTTATACTGCTTATATTGGTAATTTTCGGTGTCACCTATTTTTTGCAATGGGCGTCTATGACATTCGAAAAGGCGCCTCAGGAGCTGACCTACAGAGATTTTTACCACATGCTGAAGGACAACAGGTCAAACGAGAGAATCGCCAACGCCACTCAGACAGAGGATAAGATACAGGGTAAACTTGCCGGCGGCGGAAAATATGTCGTCAATGTCCCTCATGACGACCCCGCGCTTCTTGAGCTTCTCAGGGATAATGTCAAAGAATTCAGTATAGAGCCCCCAAGGACTTTTTTCTCAAATTTATTCTATTCGCTGGGACCCATGCTCCTTTTTATACTCTTTCTCTGGTTCTTCATATACCGGGGCGCAGCCTCCGGCGGAGGGCGGGTTTTTTCGTTCGGAAAGTCAAGAGCTAAGTTAGCCACCGAAGAGCATTTACGGGTTACGTTTGACGACGTGGCGGGTGTGGATGAAGCGAAAGAGGAACTGAAAGAGGTCATAGAATTTCTCAAGGATCCCAAGAAATTTCAGCGCTTGGGAGGAAAGATGCCTAAAGGGATACTCGTTGTCGGGCCTCCCGGAACCGGAAAGACGCTTTTGGCAAAGGCGGTTGCGGGAGAAGCAAAGGTACCTTTCTTTAGCATATCCGGTTCAGATTTTGTGGAGATGTTCGTTGGCGTAGGCGCATCCCGGGTCAGGGATCTATTTGAGCAGGCCAAAAGAAGCGTAAAGCTTACAAAGAAAGGCTGTATCATCTTCCTGGACGAGATCGATGCCGTTGGCCGCCAAAGATTCGCAGGCATAGGCGGGGGGCACGACGAAAGGGAACAGACCTTAAACGCCCTGCTTGTCGAGATGGACGGGTTTGATACCCAGGAAGGGGTCATCCTTATTGCCGCGACCAATAGGCCTGATGTGCTGGATCCGGCCCTTTTAAGGCCGGGCCGGTTTGACAGGCATATCGTGATTGACAGGCCGGATATTGTTGGCCGGGAAGACATACTGAAGGTCCACGTAAAAAATGTGAAAATGAGTAAAGACGTGGACCTAAAACGGCTGGCCAGCCAGACGCCCGGTTTTTCAGGGGCCGATCTGGCAAACCTTGTCAATGAGGCGGCGCTTCTGGGTGCGCGCAAAAACAGGGAAGCCGTGATACAGGAGGATTTAGAGGAGTCTATCGAAAGGGTGATGGCCGGGCCTCAGAGGAAATCCCGCGTCATAACAAAGGAAGAAAAAACCATAATCGCGTATCACGAATCGGGCCACGCGCTTCTTTCGCTTATTACGCCGGAAGCTGATCCGATGCACAAGGTGACCATAGTTTCCAGGGGCATGGCACTGGGTTATACGTTCAATCCGCCTAAACAGGATAGATACATCTCGACAAAAAGCCAGATGGTAGCAAAATTGATCGTCGCCCTGGGCGGCAGGGCGGCCGAGGAGATAATGTTCAAACAGCTCTCCACGGGCGCCCATAATGACCTTAACGTTGTTTCAGAAATCGCACGCGACATGGTCACTCAATTCGGCATGAGCGATCGGCTCGGGCACCTTACCTATGGCAGAAGATATGAGCAGATTTTTTTGGGCAGAGACATACATGAGGAGAAAAACTATAGCGACGATACGGCTATGATCATCGATCAGGAGGTAAAGCGTATCATTGATGAGTGTTATGCCAAGGCAAAAGTGATGCTGACAAAATACAGGAGCCAACTGAAACTCCTCAGCGATACGCTATTGGAAAAAGAGGTCATGAATGACATAGAGGTAAGAGGGCTTTTGAAGCTTAAAACGGAAGAGATGCATGACGGTAGCGATAGCGCGCAAAAAGAGATATGAGCTGGGGTGCGGCAGGTTTTTGCTGCCTCTCGGGGAGCGAACGCATGTCATGGGTGTTTTAAACAGAACACCCGACTCGTTCAGTGATGGGGGCGAATTCATGGACGACGATACCGCCCTCCGGCATATACGAAGCATGGTCCGTGACGGCGCGGATATAATCGATATAGGCGGCGAGTCCACAAGGCCGGGTTCGGAAGGCGTGTC
>MHFD01000049.1:7488-7703 GCA_001804045.1 Omnitrophica bacterium RBG_13_46_9 | reverse complement strand
GTTATGCATATGAAAGGTACGCCCAGGAATATGCAGGATAACCCGACATACACAGACCTCATGAGCGAGATAATAGAAGGATTAAGGCAATCGATAGACATCGCTTTAAGGGCGGGGATTCCGCAGGATAAGATCGTTATAGACCCCGGCATAGGTTTTGGAAAAACGGTTGATCACAATCTCGTGATTATAAACCGGCTGGCTCAACTTATGGT
>MHFD01000049.1:7105-7385 GCA_001804045.1 Omnitrophica bacterium RBG_13_46_9 | reverse complement strand
GCATTGAGTATTATGAATGGTGCAAATATAATAAGGGTTCACGACGTTAAGGCGATGGTCGACGTGGCAAGAATGACCGATGCGGTAAAGAGGGCCATATGATATATAACTATTATGAGTCCAGCAAATTTATTATCGAGATCGCGATATTGTGGTTCGCGTTTTATATGCTTTTTTTGTTTATAAAGGGAACGCGCGCCGTACAGGTCCTGAAAGGCATCATAATAATCGTTATCGTATTTTTAATAACCAAGGAGCTTCAGCTCAAAACCATTAATTG